>NZ_JACSLT010000013.1:0-53695 GCF_018618275.1 Exiguobacterium sp. s194
ATCTCTCTATGTCTGGTGGCGATAGCGAAGCGGCCACACCCGTTCCCATGCCGAACACGGAAGTTAAGCGCTTCAGCGCCGAAAGTAGTTGGGGGTCTCCCCCTGTGAGGATAGGACGCTGCCAGGCCAACGCGAAAGACGATCGAGCATCCGCTCGGTCGTCTTTTTTCTGTTTAAAGCGGTGTCGCAGTTGCGACATCGCTTTTCGTTTGCCTTTTTTTGAATCAATGATAGAATATAGTCAAAAGTCAAAGATGGTCAGAGGGTGGTGGAGATGAGAAACATATCGGATGTAATCGAACAGTATTTAAAACAAGTGCTGAAGGAGAGCCAGGCCGAAGCAATCGAGATTAAACGGCAAGATATTGCCAAGCGTTTCGAATGTGTTCCGTCTCAAATCAACTACGTCATTAATACGCGCTTTACGGTCGAGAAGGGCTATCTTGTCGAAAGTAAGCGTGGGGGCGGGGGATATATTCGCATTCGCCGCGTAATTTTACATGAAAAGCAAGACGTGTTGGTCAGCTTGATGGATATTTTACAAGACCATCCTCGTCTTTCCGAACAGCTTGTCGAGAACATCTTGATTCGCTTATTTGAAGAAGGGATGTTGAGTGAGCGGGAAGTGCGCTTGTTGTATCATTTATTGTCTGATGAAGCGCTTGGGTTACACGCTGACGATCGTCACTTGATTCGAAGACAACAGTTACTCGCATTAATGAAGTTACTTAGTTACCATTGACCGACGGAGGCATAAAGAGATGTTATGCGAACGATGCAAACGGCGACCTGCCATCAATGAGATCCAAGTAGTCGAGAACGGGATACCGGTGACGAGACGACTATGTCGTCAATGTACAGTTGAACTGATGGCAGGTTACGTACCAGCTGTGAAACGGTGCCCGGGCTGTCAATTGACACAAACTGAATTAGCTCATCTTCGAAAAGCGGGCTGTACCACTTGTTATACCGTCTTTCGCGAAGAATTGATTAAAATCACACGTCAGTATCAACAAGGCCATGATGAACATGTAGGTTCGATGCCAGATGCGTTACGGACTCCCGACGAGCGAATCGAAGAGCGACTTGCAAAGTTAGCAGGGGAGTTGGAACGAGCCGTCGAACAAGAAGATTATGAACGCGCAGCCAGGCTGAAAAAAGAGATCAATCAATTGAAAGGGCGAGGTGAGGCGTGATGGAGTCTTATCTTAAACATCCACTTGGTCCTAAAATGAGAGAGCGAGCCAAGTTAGATGATTTGGTCATCTCGACTCGCATTCGTCTAGCGCGCAATTTAAAAGACACCGTCTTTTCTCCTGTATTATCGGAGGAAGGACAGCAACAACTTTGTGAACGGATTGAAGCGTCACTTGGAGGATTGCAAGGTTTTGAGTATTTGCATATGGGTGCTTATGATCAGGTGACCCGACAAGCGCTCGTTGAAAAGCATTTGATTAGCCCTACGATTGCCGCGAAAGAACAAAGTGCCGTCTTTTTAAGTGATGATGAGACGATCAGCGTACTCATCAATGAAGAAGACCATTTACGAATTCAAACTCTACTCCCAGGTTATCAAGTAGAAGAGGCTTTCGAACTGGCAAGACGTGTCGATGCTCTCTGTGGGGAGTCCCTTCCTTACGCATTTGATGAACAGCTAGGTTATTTGACAACATGTCCGAGTAATATCGGGACGGGTCTACGAGCCTCGGTGATGCTTCATCTACCAGGACTGACGTTGACCGGACGGATAACTCCTATTCTAAAAGAACTTCGGAAGCTCGGATATACGATTCGGGGACGTTACGGGGAAGGCAGTGATGCGGCGGGGCGACTGTTCCAATTATCGAACCAACGCACGTTAGGGAGCCATGAAACCCAACTGTTAACCGACTTCATGGAGATTACGGAACAAGTCATTCAGGCAGAGCGACAAGCCCGCGAAGAGTTATTGGCTCGCAACCAGGACGAGTTAGAAGATCAGTTTTATCGCTCGTATGGGATTTTACGTTATGCAAAACTGCTATCGTCAACAGAAGCTGTCGAACGCCTATCCGATCTTCACTTGGCGAGTGACCTGGGTATTTTATCGGATTGGAGTCCACCTCAGTTTCACGAATTGATTGTAAAGCTTCAATCAGGTTTCCTACAAAAGCATTTCGGGAAAACATTATCTACGAAAGAACGAGATCGCGAACGTGCGACGCTCGTTCGTCGAACGTTAGATCATGGGTTAGTTTGATCCAACTTTAAGGAGGTTTTGTCAATGATGTTTGGTCGATTTACAGAACGAGCTCAGCGCGTATTAGCTTTAGCACAAGAGGAAGCAGTACGGCTTGGCCATCATAATATCGGTACGGAGCACATTTTACTCGGACTTGTTCGCGAGGGAGAAGGGATTGCCGCTAAGGCACTGTTCGCTCTCGGACTTACGTCTGAAAAGATTCAGCAAGAAGTGGAGGCACTCATCGGACGAGGTTCAGAAAACGGATCGACGATTCACTATACGCCACGTGCGAAAAAAGTGATTGAGCTATCGATGGATGAAGCACGGAAACTTGGTCACTCTTATGTCGGGACTGAACACATTCTCCTCGGCGTCATTCGCGAAGGAGAAGGGGTAGCAGCTCGAGTCTTGAACAACCTTGGGATTAGCTTGACGAAGGCGCGTCAGCAAGTGCTCCAGCTCTTAGGAAACACTGAGTCGTCAGCTAATGCATCACAACCAGGTACAAGTGCTGCTACACCGACGCTTGACGGCTTAGCTCGTGATTTGACACAGCAAGCGCGAGAATCCCGTCTTGATCCGGTCATCGGTCGCTCAGGCGAAATTCAACGTGTCATCGAAGTGTTATCACGCCGGACGAAAAACAACCCGGTCCTCATCGGGGAACCAGGGGTCGGGAAGACGGCAGTCGTCGAAGGGCTCGCCCAACAGATCATCAACAATGAAGTACCGGAAACACTTCGGAATAAACGCGTCATGGTGCTCGATATGGGTACACTCGTCGCTGGAACGAAGTACCGCGGTGAATTTGAAGATCGTTTGAAAAAAGTGATGGATGAGATTCGCCAAGCTGGGAACGTCATTCTTTTCATTGACGAGTTGCATACGTTAATTGGTGCTGGGGGTGCAGAAGGCGCCATCGATGCATCGAATATTTTGAAACCGTCACTCGCACGTGGCGAACTTCAATGTATCGGTGCGACGACACTCGATGAGTATCGTAAATATATCGAGAAGGATGCCGCGCTCGAACGTCGCTTCCAACCAATTCAAGTCAATGAACCGACGACGGATGAGGCAGAACAAATTCTCTTCGGGTTACGTGACCGTTACGAAGCGCACCATCGCGTCACAATCACAGATGAAGCGATTCATGAGGCCGTTGTTCTCTCGGACCGCTACATCTCGGACCGCTTCCTTCCAGATAAAGCGATCGACCTCGTCGATGAGGCTGCTTCGAAAGTAAGACTTCGCTCATTCACGGCACCGCCGAACTTGAAAGAACTCGAGGCTCGTCTTGAGTCGATTCGCAAAGAAAAAGATTCGGCTGTACAGAGTCAAGAGTTCGAGAAGGCTGCCTCACTACGCGATACCGAACAGAAACTTCGAGATGAACTCGAACAGCTCAAATCGGAATGGCAGAATAAGCAAGGGAACGAAAAACTCGAAGTAACGAAAGAAGACATCGCGCAAGTCGTCGCCAACTGGACAGGAGTACCTGTGACGAAGATTGCTGAAGAAGAGACAGACCGTCTCCTCAAACTCGAATCAATTCTCCACGGCCGAGTCATCGGTCAAGATGAAGCCGTTAAATCGATTTCGCGGGCGATTCGCCGAGCACGTGCTGGATTGAAAGATCCGAAACGTCCGATTGGTTCGTTCGTCTTCCTCGGACCAACTGGTGTCGGGAAAACCGAGCTGGCTCGCGCTGTAGCTGAAGCGTTGTTCGGTGACGAAGACGCCATCATCCGAATCGACATGTCGGAGTACATGGAGAAACACGCGACGAGTCGTCTCGTTGGATCGCCTCCAGGTTACGTCGGTTATGAAGAGGGCGGTCAATTGACAGAGAAAGTTCGCCGCAAGCCATATTCGGTCATCTTGCTTGATGAGATTGAAAAGGCTCACCCTGAAGTGTTCAACATCTTGCTCCAAGTGCTCGATGACGGTCGCTTGACCGACTCGAAAGGGCGTACGGTCGACTTCCGGAACACGGTCATCATCATGACGTCAAACGTCGGTGCGGCAGCGCTCAAACGGAACAAGTACGTCGGGTTCACGGTTGAAGATGACGTGAAGCGTGAATATACGGAAATGAAAGATAAAGTTATGGAAGAGTTGAAGAAGGCGTTCCGTCCTGAGTTCTTGAACCGGATTGACGAAATCACCGTCTTCCACTCGCTCCAAAAAGAACACATCCAAGAAATCGTCAAACTTATGGCCGAGACACTTACAAAACGTCTCGGGGAACAAGGGATTGATTTCAGCTTGACGGAATCGGCGCTCGAGAAAATCGCCGAAGTCGGGTACGATCCGGAATACGGGGCTCGTCCACTCCGCCGTGCGCTCCAGCGTGAGGTTGAGGACCGACTCTCAGAAGCGATGCTCAGTGGCAGCATCACAAAAGGCAGCAAAGTGGCGCTCGATGTACAAGATGGCGAATTCGTCGTCCGTAATGAAGGTGTCGTTCAGTAACTACAAGGCTCCCTCTCTCGTGTGAGGGGGCTTTTTTAGACGGAAAGGAACATCATGGCAAAAATTAAAACGAAGTACGTATGTCAGTCATGCGGATACGAATCCGCAAAATGGATGGGACGTTGCCCAGGTTGTAACGAGTGGAATACGCTCGTCGAAGAATTTGTCGAAGAGAAAAAGGCGAAGCGGGGAGCCGCATTCGTCCATAGCTCCTCGAGACAGTTGAAGCCAGAACGTCTGTCGGACGTCGTGTCGCAAGAAGAGACGCGCGTCCATACGAACAGTCAAGAGTTTGACCGGGTGCTTGGGGGCGGGATTGTCCCAGGCTCGCTCGTCCTCGTCGGTGGGGACCCGGGAATCGGGAAGTCGACGATTCTCCTCCAAGTGAGTGCCCATTTGGCTCATAGTGGACGGAAAGTGCTCTATATTTCCGGGGAAGAATCGCTCAAACAGACGAAACTCCGAGCCGAACGGCTCGGTCTGCCGACTGAAGACTTATATGTCCTCGCAGAGACGGACATGTTGATGATTGAACGAGTCATCGATGAAGAAGAACCGGGGTTCGTCATCATCGACTCGATTCAAACCGTTTATATGGATGAAATCCAATCGGCGCCAGGTAGTGTCGCCCAAGTCCGGGAATGTACGGCAGCGCTCATGAAAATCGCTAAAACGCGAGGAGTGGCCGTCTTTATCGTCGGTCACGTGACGAAACAAGGTTCGATTGCCGGTCCTCGTCTGCTCGAGCATATGGTGGATGCGGTCCTTTACTTCGAAGGGGAGCGTCACCATACATTCCGAATTTTACGGGCCGTCAAAAATCGGTTCGGTTCGACGAACGAGATTGGCATCTTTGAAATGAAAGAAGGCGGGCTCGAAGAAGTGCTCAATCCGTCTGAAATCTTCCTGGAAGAACGAACTGCTGGCGTCTCGGGCTCCACCGTCGTCGCATCGATGGAAGGGACGCGGACCGTGCTCGTCGAGTTACAGGCGCTCATCTCGCCGACCTCGTTCGGGAATCCGCGCCGGATGGCGACCGGGATTGACCAGAACCGGGTCGCACTTCTCATGGCTGTGCTCGAGAAGCGTTCGGGTCTCTTGCTCCAAACGCAAGACGCTTATTTGAAGGCGGCCGGGGGCGTTAAATTGGACGAACCAGCCATCGACTTGGCCATCTGTATTTCGATCGCATCAAGCTTCCGGGACCGTCCGACCCGTCCGACGGATGTATGTATCGGTGAAGTCGGTTTGACCGGTGAGGTACGGCGTGTGTCACGGATTGAGCAACGTGTCGCTGAAGCGGCCAAGCTTGGTTTCACCCGGGCCATCATTCCGAAAAACAACCTCGGGGGCTGGACGGCCCCGCCTGGTATCGATGTCGTCGGTGTCAGTACTGTCGATGAAGCGCTCCAACTCGCTATCCCGTTCTGACGGGGCGCTTCCGGCAGTTTTTAACGCTTTGTAACGAACGCTTTCAAAAGAACCGTGTTACAATGAAAGTGTTAATTTCTTGAAATTTTAATTCATAATGAAGGAGGTGGAATGAGTGAAGATTGCTGTACGAATCGGATTTATATTGATCGGACTCGTCGTCGGTTGGTTTGGAATTATCGAAGCGATGTTGCTATTAGGCGACCTTGGTGTGAGTGTACCGGCTTGGTTGACGATTCCTTACGTTGCTAGTTTGATTGGTGGACTTATCTTCTTCATTCTTAGTTTATTCTTGACCGATGGGGTCGTTAAATTTATCCGTTTTATCGAAGAACGGCTTGTCCGTTTGCCGGTCGGCGATATTTTGTTTGGCTCGATCGGATTGATTATTGGTTTGTTGATCGCCTTTTTGATCAGCGTCTCGTTAGAAGTGACGAATATCTTCTTGCTCAGCAAGATTGTGCCGATTTTTGTGACCGCTCTGTTCGGTTACTTCGGCTTTGCCGTCGGTTACCGGAAGCGGAATGAATGGATTAAACTGTTCGTCAAAAGTGAACGAGAGAAGCCGGCCGCGGAACCATTGCGCCGCTCTAACGATAAAATTTTGGATACGAGCGTCATCATCGATGGTCGAATCGCTGATATCTCGAAGACCGGTTTCATCGAAGGGACACTCATCGTGCCGCAGTTCGTCATCGGTGAGCTTCAATATATTGCGGACTCGTCGGATACGCTGAAGCGTAACCGGGGCCGTCGCGGTCTTGATATTTTAAAAGAGTTACAAGACAACGATCGGATCGAAGTGGAAATCTATGATGGGGATTTTGAAGACGTCGCCGAAGTGGATATCAAATTGATCAAGTTGGCCGAATTGAAAAAAGGCATCGTCGTCACGAACGACTACAACTTGAACAAAGTGTGTGAAGTTCGGAACGTCCCAGTATTGAACATTAACGATTTGGCCAACTCGGTCAAACAGATCGTCATTCCAGGAGAAGAGATGGTCGTGACGGTCATTAAAGAAGGAAAAGAACAAAATCAAGGTGTCGCTTATCTCGAAGATGGCACGATGGTCGTCGTTGAAGGTGGGCGCAAGCTGATCTCGAAGACGTTACCCGTTGTCGTCACGAGCGTGCTTCAGACGTCGGCTGGCCGCATGATTTTTGCTCGTCCTGAATAAATAAGTGGAAAAAGAGACGCATCGGCGCTCTCTTTTTTCGCGAAAAGGGGTGAATGGAATGGTACGCTATACGGTTGTCATTCCGGCCGCAGGAAAAGGAAAGCGGATGGGAGCCGATGAGAATAAGTTGATGCTGACGCTGCAAGGAAAACCGATTATCGTCTGGACCGTGTCAGCGTTCGCGAGAGATGCATGGTGCGCGCGCATCGTGCTCGCGGTGCGTCCTGAGGAGCAAGCGTGGTTCGAGCAGCAGTTGCGTCATGTCCAAACCCCGATTACATATGTGACGGGTGGGGAAGAACGACAACAGAGCGTTCGAGCCGGATTGCAAGTCGTCAATCCCGAAGATGTCGTCTTGATTCATGACGGGGCACGGCCATTTGTGCGCCTTGACCAACTTCATGCCATCGCCGAAGCGGCCAAGACGGCAGGGGCGATTCTCGCTGTTCCGGTCAAAGATACGGTTAAACAAGTGACGGACGGACACATCACGCAGACGGTGCCGCGTGAGGCACTATGGTTGGCGCAGACGCCCCAAGCGTTTCCGGCAGGCGCCATTCAAGCCGCCCATGAGCGGGCAGAAGCTGCTCGTTTTATCGGGACGGATGATGCCAGTCTATTCGAATGGACCGGGCAACGGGTGACGATTATCCCGGGGGATTACCACAACATTAAAATGACGACCCCGGAAGATTTATTATTTGGTGAAGCGATTTTAACGAAGGAGGACTATCGATGAGAATCGGACAAGGATTTGATGTACATGCGTTCGCCGAAGGGCGTCCGCTCATTTTAGGGGGAATCGAGATTCCACACGACCGCGGCCTGCTTGGCCACTCGGATGCGGACGTCTTGTTGCATACGATTGCCGATGCAGCGCTCGGAGCGATTGCGGCGGGGGATATCGGCAAGCATTTCCCGGATACGGACCCGGAATTTAAGGACGCGGACTCGAAAGTGTTGTTGCAGCACGTCTGGCAACTCGTCAAAGCGGAAGGCTATGTGCTCGGCAACGTCGATGCGACAGTGATGGCGGAGCGGCCGAAGCTTCGCACGTACATCGACGATATGCGAGCGGTCATCGCCGAGTTGCTCGAAGCGGACATCAGCCAAGTGAACGTCAAAGCGACGACGACTGAAAAGCTAGGCTTCACCGGACGTGAAGAAGGAATTGCCGCCCAGGCGGTCATCCTGCTCAACCGCACTTGACAAAAGTGGTATACTATTTGGGCAGAAGAGAAGAAAGGTGGAAATATTATGAGTGAAGTGCGCGTACGCTATGCGCCGAGTCCGACGGGTCACCTTCATATTGGGAACGCCCGGACCGCGCTATTTAACTATTTGTATGCTCGCCATGCCGGCGGGAAGATGATTCTCCGAATCGAGGACACGGACCAAAAACGGAACGTGGAAAACGGTGTCGAGAGTCAGATGAAGTATTTGGAATGGCTCGGAATCGATTGGGATGAAGGTCCAGGTCGCGGCGGCGATCATGGTCCTTACTTCCAAATGGAACGACTCGACCTTTACAATAAATACGTGAACGAGTTGATGGACAACGGACTCGCCTATAAATGCTATATGACGTCTGAAGAACTCGAGGCGGAGCGTGAGGCTCAAATCGCACGCGGCGAGGCACCGCGGTATTCGGGTGCACATCGTAACTTGAGCGACGAAGAGCAAGCTGCGTTCGAAGCCGAAGGACGTAAACCGTCGATTCGGATTCGTGTACCAGAGTCGGTCACATACAAGTGGACCGATGTCGTCAAAGGCGACGTCTCGTTCGAGTCGAAAGACTTCGGCGACTGGGTCATCGTCAAACAAGACGGCATCCCGACGTACAACTTCGCTGTCGTCGTCGACGATCACTTGATGAAAATCAGCCACGTCTTGCGCGGGGATGATCATATCGCCAACACACCGAAACAGATGATGGTCTATGACGCACTCGGTTGGGACTATCCGGCGTTTGGTCATATGACATTGATTTATAACGAGAACCATAAGAAGTTATCGAAGCGTGATGAGTCGATCATTCAGTTTATCGAGCAGTACGCTGATCTCGGATACCTTCCAGGGGCACTCTTTAACTTCATCTCGCTCCTCGGTTGGTCGCCGGTCGGAGAAGAGGAGATCTTCACGAAAGAAGCGTTCATCGAGATGTTTGATGCGGGTCGTTTGTCGAAGAGCCCGGCCGTCTTTGACCAACAGAAGCTTGCTTGGATCAACAGCGTCTATATGAAACAGGCTTCGCTTGACGAAGTGGTGGCACTCAGTTTACCATTCTTACAAGAAGCAGGACGTTTACCGAACGCCTTGTCGATAGAACAAGCCGATTGGGCGACAGCGTTGATCGCCCTCTATAAAGAACAAATGACACACGGTGCTGAAATCGTGACGTTGACGGACCTGTTCTTTAAAGACGAGGTCGAATACGACGAAGAGGCCAATGCGGTCCTCGCTGGAGAAACGGTACCGGCTGTCCTCGCCGAATTCAAGGCTCAACTTGAAGCAATCGAAGACTTCACACCGGAAGCCGTCAAAGCAGCGACGAAAGCGACACAAAAGGCGACTGGCCAAAAAGGAAAGAACTTGTTCATGCCGATCCGGGTCGCGACGACCGGGCAGACGCACGGACCAGAGCTTCCGAACGCCATTTCACTAATTGGCAAAGAGCGTGTCTTGGCACGTCTCACAACATTATTAGCTTAAAGGCAACGATGAGGAAAGTAAGCGGTATGACACTTAACAGAGACTAGAACCTAGGCTGGAAGTTCTAGAAGCGTCCCCCGTCGAAGTGCACCTCGGAGCCGTTCCGGCGATATGTAGTCGGGACCGCGACTCGGCGTTAACGAGACATGAGAGGGGAACTTTCCCAAACAGAGTGGAACCGCGCTTACGGCGTCTCTGTGCCTTGGCACAGGGGCGTCTTTGTTTTTGATATGGAAAAGGAGAACAATTATGGGATTTTGGAAAAGTGTGAGCGCCGATATACGAAACGTGCTCGAACTCGACCCGGCCGCAAGATCAAAAATAGAGGTCGTCTTGACCTATCCAGGGTTACACGCCCTGTGGGCACATCGAATCGCGCACGGTCTATGGACGCGCAAAGTCAAGTTAATGGCGAAGTTAATCGCGCAGACGAGCCGTTGGTTGACGGGAATTGAGATTCATCCCGGTGCGGTCATCGGTGAACGTCTCTTTATCGATCACGGGTTTGGCATCGTCATTGGTGAGACGGCGATTATCGGTAACAATGTAACGATTTATCAGGGCGTGACGCTCGGCGGAACGGGAAAAGAGAAAGGGAAACGTCACCCGACGATCGGGAATGATGTCCTCATCTCTGCCGGGGCGAAAGTGCTCGGCAATATCACGATTGGCGATTGCGTCAAAATCGGGGCGAGTTCTGTCGTTTTAAAAGACGTCCCATCCGACTCGACGGTCGTCGGGATTCCAGGCCGGGTCGTCATCCGGAACGGCGAACGGGTTAAGCAGCATGATCTCGATCACCGCTTCCCCGACCCGGACCGCGAGTGCCAAGAGCGGCTGGAACGTGCCGTCGCTCAGCTAGAAGACAAACTTGCTTCATTAGAGAAACGGATGGAGGAGAATACACATGATTCAGTTTTACAACAGCCTCACGAATAAGAAAGAACCGTTCGTACCGATCGTACCCGGGAAAGTGTCGATGTATGTTTGTGGACCGACCGTCTACAATTACATTCACGTCGGCAACGCCCGTCCAGCGATTGCCTTTGATACGGTCCGCCGCTACTTGACGTACCGGGGCTATGACGTCAAATACGTCCTTAACTTCACAGATGTCGACGATAAAATCATTCGGACTGCCAATGAGCTCGGAGAAGACGTCGGTACGTTGACGAATCGGTATATCGACGCGTATTTGGCAGATACGGGTGCCTTGAACGTATTGCCGGCGGACGTCCATCCACGTGTCACGGACACGATGGAAGAGATTATCACATTCATCCGCGAACTCGAGACGCAGGACTTTGCGTATGAAGCAGGCGGGGACGTCTATTTCCGGACGCGTAAGTTTGAGACGTATGGCAAATTGAGCCAGCAGTCGATTGAAGACTTACGCGCGGGATCACGTGTCGACGTCGGGGAAAAGAAAGAAGACCCGCTCGATTTCGTCTTGTGGAAAGCCGCGAAACCAGGTGAGCCGGCATGGGAGAGTCCATGGGGACAAGGTCGTCCAGGCTGGCACATCGAGTGTTCAGCGATGGCGAAAAAACACCTTGGCACGACGATCGACATTCACGCCGGGGGCCATGACTTGAAGTTCCCGCACCACGAGAACGAGATTGCCCAATCGGAGGCGTGCAACCATACGAAGTTCGCCAACTATTGGCTGCATAACGGATTCATCAATATCGAGAACGAGAAGATGTCCAAATCGCTCGGCAACTTCCTACTCGTCCATGAGGCGTTGAAAGAAGTCGATGCGATGGTGCTCCGCTTCTTCATGTTGTCGGTCCATTATCGCCATCCGATCAACTACAGTCGTGAGTTGATTGAACAAGCGGCGAACGGATGGGATCGCATCAAGGAAGCATACCAAAACGTCGCGTACCGCCTGTCGGTCACAGCTGGTCTTGAAGAACCGAGTGAAGCGATGGAACGCAAGCTCGCGACAATTAAAACCACGTTCATCGAAGCGATGGATGATGATATCAATACGGCGAACGCGGTGACGGTCTTATTCGACTTGGCGCGTGAAGCCAATATCTACGCAAAGGCGGACCACGTCTCGAAAACGACGTTGGAACACGTGATCGCCCTGTTCGAAGAGTTGACGGGCGTGCTCGGTTTAACGATTGCGAACGAAGTGGAACTGCTTGACGCGGAAATCGATCAATTGATTCAAGAGCGGAACACGGCCCGGGCGGAGCGAAACTTCGCGCGTGCCGATGAGATTCGTGACCTCCTGAAAGACCAGAACATTCAACTCGAAGATACGGCCCAAGGGGTGCGGTGGAAGCGGTTATGAAGCAACAGGCTCCTCAACTGAACGCTCTCGCCCTCGCCTATATGGGGGACGCCGTCTATGAGATGGCGGTACGCAAACGACTGCTCGGACAAGGGATGACGAAGCCGAACGATCTCCACCGCGGCGCCATTCGCTACGTAAATGCGGCCGCCCAGGCTGGGGTCGTGACCCACTGGCTCGAGACAGGCATCTTGAGCGAAGATGAAACGGCCGTTGTCCGCCGCGGGAAGAACGCGAAATCTGGTTCAATCCCAAAGCGGACAGATGTTCATACGTATCGCTACTCGACCGCATTCGAAGCATTGATTGGTTACACATATCTAATGGAAAGAAGGGATCGTCTTGAAGAACTCATCGAACAAGCGTTCGCATGGCTCGAAACCGAGTCATTCGAAACGACATGACGGAGCAAGGGAGCAACGCTCATTCGATCGTCCACGCGGCGAACGGAATGACCGCCCACGTGGTGAACGGAACGACCGTCCGCAACGTCAGAAACTAGAACGTCCGGACTACCAAGAAGTCGATGTGATGGAAGAAGGAATCGATTTTTTATACGGGCGCAACCCGGTCATGGAAGCACTCCGGAGCGGACGTGACATGAACAAGGTCTTCATCATGGAAGGCCAACAGAAAGGGCCACTCGCCCAAATCATCGGGATGGCTAACGAGGCGTCGGTCCAAATCTCATTCGTCCCGAAGACGAAACTCGAGAAGATGGCCGGCAGTGAACATCACCAAGGCGTTGTCGCCGCGGTCGCCGCTTACGAATATAAGTCGGTTGAAGACATGTTCGCACTCGCTGAGTCGAAAGGGGAAACGCCGCTCTTCATCTTGCTCGATGAGCTCGAAGACCCGCACAACCTCGGTTCGATTCTTCGGACGGCGGATGCGGTCGGAGCCCACGGAATCATCATTCCGAAGCGCCGCTCGGTTGGATTGACGCAGACGGTGGCGAAAGCCTCGACGGGTGCGATTGAGTATATCCCGGTCGCACGCGTCACGAACTTGACGCGGACGCTTGAAGAGTTGAAAGAGAAAGGACTATGGGTCGTCGGGACGGACGCGAGCGAGAGCCAAGATTATCGCCGCCTCGATGGGAACATGCCGCTCGTCGTTGTCATCGGTAGTGAGGGCAAAGGGATGAGCCGCCTCGTGCGGGAGTCGTGTGACTTCCTCGTCCATATGCCGATGGTTGGTCATGTCACATCGCTGAACGCCTCGGTCGCGGCCGCGCTTCTATTGTATGAAGTGCACCGCTCACGTAACCCATTGTCATGAGTATCAAGAAACGGGAACTGCTCCTCGTGGATGGGTATAACATCATTGGCGCTTGGCCACACCTTCGCAAACTGCGCGACATCGATTTTGAGAAGGCACGTACCGACTTGATTGAAGCGATGGCCGAGTATCAGGCGGTCACAGGTCGTGAAGTGACGATTGTCTTCGATGCGCATATGCGTTATGGACGAGAGTCGAAAGCGAAACAGAGTCGGATCGCGGTCATCTACACGAAAGAGAACGAGACCGCGGACGAATGGATTGAGCGGCGGGCCCATGAACTCGTCGATGATCGTCTCGTCACGTTATTCGTCGCGACGAACGATTTCACCGAGCAATGGGTCATCTTCGGTCAAGGCGCCCTTCGCGTGCCCGCGGCCGAACTGCTCAAAGATTGGAAACAAGCGCAGCAGTTAATCGCCCAAGAGCGGTCGGCGCTTGAGCAGGACCGATCCAACCGAAAAACAATCGACCTCACGCCAGATGTGCGGGCCCGATTGGAAGAAATTCGTCGTCGTAAATGAAGCGGTGACGAAACTCACGGACGAGTTCATGAAATGGACTCGTCTTTGTTTTTAATTTGACATTTTTTTGGAAAGAAATGTTGTATACTATTACATGTATGAGTTACACGAATTGTAATTGACGGAATTTTTAGAATTTTATTTGACGGTCGTTTTAAACGGCGCCTATAATGAGAGCACAAACTTACATAAGTTCATCAATCGCCGGGGGGTAGGAAACATGAACGGATGGCCATACGAGCAGTTTGAAAACATGTCCGACGAAGAGCTCGTCTTTCTTGCGCGTAACGAAGGGGATAGCGACGCTCTTGAGTTTTTGATTGAACGTTACCGATATTTCGTTCGGGCGAAGGCACGGTCTTATTTTTTAATCGGTGCCGACCACGAGGATATCGTCCAAGAAGGGATGATCGGTCTGTATAAAGGGGTTCGGGACTATCGGGACGAACGGCTCGCTTCGTTCAAAAGTTTTGCTGAGATGTGCATCACGCGTCAAATGATCACCGCCATTAAAACGGCGACGCGTCAAAAACATATTCCGCTCAACTCTTACGTCTCGCTCGATAAGCCGATTTTTGACGACGAGTCGGACCGGACGCTTCTTGATGTGATTTTGCCGCCTCATCCGACAGACCCGCAAGATTTGCTCGTCACGCGTGAAGAGCAACTGTTCATGGAAGAAAAGATGGAAGAGCTCCTGAGTGACTTGGAACGAAAAGTGTTACGTCTTTATTTGGACGGCCGTTCGTATCAAGAAATCTCAGACGACCTCGACCGTCACGTGAAGTCGATTGATAACGCGCTACAGCGCGTGAAGAAAAAGTTTGAGCGGCATGTCGACGTCAAAACGCTGACGAGCTAACCGATATTGACCGCAAGCCTCCTATGTGATACTTTTAAGGCAGCGCCTTGTCCGTAGACGCCATTTACAGGAGGCGTTTTTTTTTCGCTCTTTTTTAGTGGGAGAGCTGTCGAAAGGGGCGCTTATGAATGGCAAAGAAAGTAAGTCTCGCGTGTTCGGATTGCGGATCGAACGGTTATTCGACCGTCCAGCAAGACGACGTGACGACGCGGCTCGAACTGAAAAAGTTCTGTCGTCGTTGCAATGCACATACGACACATCGAGAATCAAAGTAACGTAGATTGGCATTCAACGTAGGAGGAAGCTATCATGAACTTTTTGCGCGATGTATGGAAAGAGTTAAAGAAAACGAGTTGGCCGACTCGTAAAGAGCTCACAAAATATACCATCACGGTCATCGCGACGGTCGTCGTGGTCGGCCTGTTCGTGTTCGGCGTAGATACTGGTGTCAGTTATCTCGTCAACCTATTGATTAACTAAGGAAAGAGGTGAAAGCCGTGGAGAAACAATGGTTTGTTGTCCAGACGTATTCTGGATTTGAAAACAACGTCAAAGAAAACCTAGAACGTCGAATCGGTTCGATGAACATGGAAGATAAAATTTTCCGCGTCCTCGTTCCGACTGAAACAACGCAAGAAGAAGTCACTCTCAAGAGTGGCGAGAAGAAGATTAAAGAAAAAGAAGTGAAAAGCTTCCCAGGTTACGTCTTCGTCGAAATGATCATGACGGATGATTCATGGTATGTCGTTCGGAACACACCGAACGTCACCGGCTTCCTCGGTTCGACGGGGGGCGGCGCTAAGCCGATCCCGCTTCAACCGGACGAAGTGACGAACGTATTGTCACAGATGGGTCTCATCGAGAAGAAAGATCGTTACAACTACGAACTCGGCGACCTCGTCCGTGTCAAAGAAGGCGCATTTGAGAACTTTGAAGGTACGATTGATGAAATCGAAACTGAGAAAGAGAAGCTCAAAGTTGTCGTTGACATGTTCGGCCGTGAAACAAAAATTGAACTTGATTTCGAACAAGTTCAGAAAATTAACTAAACCCACTTGCCATTCTCGGGAACGGATGGTACAATCGGAAATGTTTGATGTTGTGCTTTATTTCGGTACAAACTCGACCTAATAGATTGAGTGGGAGGGCGCACAACGTCCAAGAAACCACATTTTAGACTTAAGGAGGTGTGTCTCGTGGCGAAAAAAGTTACTAAACTCGTTAAACTTCAAATCCCAGCTGGTAAAGCTAACCCAGCACCACCAGTAGGACCAGCACTTGGTCAAGCAGGTGTTAACATCATGGGATTCTGTAAAGAGTTCAACGCTCGTACACAAGACCAAGCCGGATTGATTATTCCTGTAGTCATTACGGTATACGAAGATCGTTCGTTTACATTCATTACGAAAACTCCACCAGCTGCAGTTCTTTTGAAGAAAGCTGCTGGTATCGAGAGCGGTTCTGGTGAACCAAACCGTAAGAAGGTAGCAACGGTTAAGCGTGATAAAGTTCGCGAAATCGCTGAACTTAAAATGCCTGACCTTAACGCGTCGTCTGTTGAAACAGCGATGCTTATGGTTGAAGGTACTGCGCGTAGTATGGGTATTGTAATCGAAGACTAATTTATTAGTCTCTGGGATTGTCGGTGAATATTATGCTCACCTTCAATCCCTTCATTATGTGGGAGGAAATTCCGCTAACCACAAGGAGGAAAAGAATCATGGGTAAAAAACACCAAGAAGCAGCTAAGCTTGTTGATCGCATGAAGTCATACGAACTCACTGAGGCCGTTGAACTCGTTCAAAAAACAGCTACTGCTAAATTCGATGAAACAATCGAAGTTGCTGTCCGTCTCGGCGTAGATCCGAAGAAAGCGGACCAACAAATTCGCGGTGCCGTCGTACTTCCACACGGTACTGGTAAAACACAAAAAGTTCTCGTCTTCGCAAAAGGCGAAAAAGTTAAAGAAGCTGAAGCGGCTGGCGCTGACTACGTCGGTGACTCTGAGTTCATCACTAAAATCCAACAAGGATGGTTCGACTTCGATGTTATCGTTGCGACACCTGACATGATGGGCGAAGTTGGTAAACTTGGTCGCGTTCTCGGACCAAAAGGCCTCATGCCTAACCCGAAAACAGGCACAGTTACGTTCGACGTGACGAAAGCAATCGCGGACATCAAAGCTGGTAAAGTAGAGTACCGCGTTGACAAAGCCGGTAACATCCACGTACCAGTTGGTAAGAAATCGTTTGAAGCAACTAAACTTACTGAGAACATCGAGACAATCATCGAGACGCTCATGAAAGTGAAGCCTGCTACTGCAAAAGGAACTTACCTTAAAAACATCGCGCTTTCTTCGACAATGGGTCCTGGGATCCGTGTCGCGACTGCCGACTTCATCAAGTAATCTACTTGAAATAAACTGTTGACAACGTGTGATACCGCTGTTAAAGTAATACACGTTCAACCGAATATGTTGGATTACCGTAGACAGAAGGTGGACATCGGTCCGTAAACCCTTCCGAGGTGTCTTTGCTCGAACTTGAGCCTGTTGTCACAGGTTTACTTTCAAACAATTACGCCCTCGTATGTCTTCATACGAGGGATTTCTTTTTGAAGAGCAGCCTCTCGTCCGGTATAAGAATTGACTAGGAGGTGCAAACACATGGCAAGCGAAAAAATCGTATCTCAGAAATCGGCACTCGTCGATGAAATCGCTGAGAAAATGCAAGCAAGCGTTGGGACAATTGTTGTTGACTACCGTGGACTTACAGTTGAAGAAGTGACTACACTCCGTAAATCACTCCGTGACGCTGGAATCGAGTTCAAAGTATACAAAAACGGTCTTCTTCGCCGCGCAGCAGTTCAGTCGAACTTCGAAGGTCTTGACGAAGTCTTCACTGGCCCTACAGCAATCGCGTTCTCGAACGAAGACGTTGTAGCTCCAGCGAAGATCTTGAACGACTTCTCGAAAGAGCACAAAGCGCTCGAATTGAAAGGCGGAATCATCGAAGGCAAAGTTTCTTCACTTGAAGAAGTTAAAGCCCTTGCAGAACTTCCATCACGCGAAGGTCTTCTCTCGATGCTTCTCAGCGTACTTCAAGCTCCAATCCGTGGGCTCGCAGTCGCAACAAACGCAATCGCAGAACAAAAAGAAGAGCAAACTGCTTAATTTTTGTCTCGTAGCGTAACAAAAACCAATCTTTACAACATCAAAGGAGGAAAACCATAATGGCTTTCAACAAAGAGCAATTCATCGAAGACCTCAAATCAATGACGGTTCTCGAACTTAACGAACTCGTAAAAACAATCGAAGAAGAATTCGGCGTATCAGCAGCAGCTCCAGTAGCAGTTGCAGGTGCAGGCGCAGCAGTAGCTGAAGAGCAAACTGAATTCGACGTAATCCTCACAAACGCTGGCGCTGGTAAAATCAACGTCATCAAAGCGGTACGTGAACTTACAGGCCTCGGTCTTAAAGAAGCGAAAGCACTCGTTGACGGAACTCCAGCTCCAGTCAAAGAAGGCGTTTCTAAAGAAGATGCAGACGCAGTCAAAGCTAAGCTTGAAGAAGCTGGCGCAACTGTCGAAGTTAAGTAATCTAACTTTTACTTCTACAACCTATAGAAGCTCGCTATGGCGAGCTTCTTTTATTTCCTTGAAGAGTGGGTTAGGAGGTTCAATGCATGGGAGATCATTACTATACGAACGACCCTAGTTCGAAAAGTGCCCCTGAGACATGGACGTTTGAGTTGCGAGGGAAGACATATCGCTTCACCTCGGACCGCGGCGTGTTCTCGAAAGGATCGGTCGATTTTGGGTCACGTCTCTTAATCGAATCATTTGAAGTGCCTGATGTTGAAGGACGCATTTTAGATGTGGGCTGCGGCTACGGTCCGATGGGGATCTCGCTTGCCGACGCCTCTGGGCGTGAAGCACTCCTCGTCGACGTGAACGAGCGAGCGCTTGCCTTGTCAGAGCAAAACGCCGCCCAAAATGGGGTGACGATTGAGACGCGACTCAGCCACGCTTATGACGGAGTCGGTGATGAACAGTTCGCCGCAATCGTGACCAATCCGCCGATTCGGGCCGGGAAGCAAGTGGTCCACACGATTTTGCGCGATGCGTATACACACCTTGTCGTAGGTGGAGCGCTCTACGTCGTTATTCAAAAGAAACAAGGAGCGCCTTCTGCCAAGAAGTTGCTTGAAGATGTGTTCGGTAAAGTCGAGACGGTTGCGAAAGAAAAGGGCTATTTCATTTTCCGGGCAATTCGCTCTTGACAAACGGTGAAGTCTTGTTGACTCGCTATAACGTATATGCTAACATTATAAAATGCCATTGGAATGGAATTCGCTTTGAACTGCCGCGTTTGCCGCTTTTTAGACGCGGAAAAGAGGCGACATTCAATGACAATGTTCGATTATTACGCCCGAAAAATTCGATAGAGAATTGGGGGTCTGAGAGGTGAATCAGTTGACTGGTCAACTTGTTCAGTACGGTCGTCACCGTCAGAGAAGAAGCTTTGCCCGTATCAGTGAGGTATTAGAGCTTCCGAATTTGATTGAAATTCAAACTGCTTCTTACGAGTGGTTCTTGCGTGAAGGATTGAAAGAGATGTTTACGGACATTTCGCCAATCTCCGACTTCACCGGAAACCTCGTGCTCGAGTTCATCGACTATTCGCTCAGTGAGCCGAAGTATTCGATCGATGAGTCGAAGGAGCGAGACGTAACTTACTCTGCGCCATTGCGCGTAAAAGTACGTTTGCAAAACAAAGAGACAGGTGAGCTCAAAGAACAAGAAGTGTTCATGGGGGATTTCCCGCTCATGACAGAATCGGGAACGTTTATCATTAACGGTGCAGAACGCGTTATCGTTTCCCAGCTCGTTCGTTCACCAAGCGTTTATTACAACGCGAAACTCGATAAAAACGGTAAGCGTGGCTTCGGAGCGACTGTTATTCCGAACCGTGGTGCATGGCTCGAACTTGAGACAGATGCCAAAGATATCGTTTACGTTCGTATTGACCGTACCCGCAAAATCCCGGTAACGGTGTTGTTGCGTGCCCTCGGTTTCGGTACGGACCAAGAGATTATCGACCTTCTCGGGGATGACGAGTATCTTCGTAACACCCTTGAAAAAGATAATACAGAATCAACAGAAAAAGCGTTAATCGAAATTTACGAGCGTCTCCGCCCTGGTGAACCACCAACGGTTGAGAACGCGAAGTCACTTCTCGTTTCTCGTTTCTTCGACCCAAAACGTTACGACCTTGCAAACGTCGGTCGCTATAAGATGAACAAAAAACTTCATCTTAAAAACCGTCTCTTCGGTCAAAAATTGGCCGAGACGCTCGTTGACCCAGAAACAGGTGAAGTCATCGCCGAAGCTGGAACTGTCCTCGATCGTCGCAACCTTGACCGCGTTCTTCCACACTTGGAGAACGGCCTTGGTTATATGGATGCTGAGCCGACAGGCGGCGTCGCTGAAGGTGAACCGTTCGGTCTTCAATCGATCAAAGTAATCTCACCAGATGACCCAGATGGAGAGCGTATCTTGAACATTATCGGTAACGGCAATATCGACCGTAGCGTGAAACACATCACACCGGCTGATATCATCGCATCGATCAACTACTTCTTTAACTTATTACACGAAGTCGGAACAACAGATGACATTGACCACTTAGGAAACCGTCGTCTTCGTTCAGTCGGAGAACTTCTCCAAAACCAATTCCGGATCGGGCTTTCTCGTATGGAACGTGTCGTTAAAGAACGGATGTCGATTCAAGATCAAAACGCGATCACACCACAGGCGTTAATCAACATTCGCCCAGTTATCGCGTCGCTAAAAGAGTTCTTCGGTAGTTCGCAGTTGTCACAGTTCATGGACCAAACAAACCCGCTCGCAGAGCTCACGCACAAGCGTCGTCTCTCTGCACTTGGACCGGGTGGTTTGACACGTGAGCGTGCCGGTTTCGAAGTTCGAGACGTTCACTATTCGCACTACGGTCGGATGTGTCCAATCGAAACGCCGGAGGGACCAAACATCGGTCTCATCAACTCGCTTTCGTCTTATGCGAAAGTAAACGAGTACGGCTTCATTGAAGCTCCGTACCGTCGAGTCGACCCTGAAACAGGTCTCGTCACGAGCGAGATTCAATATATGACGGCGGATGAAGAAGATCTCTACGTCGTCGCTCAGGCGAACATGCCGCTCACAGAAGAAGGCGGATTCGCCAACGAACAAGTCCTTTGCCGTTTCCGCGGACAAAACTTGTCAGTTGAGCCGAACCGAGTCGATTACATGGACGTCTCGCCGAAACAGGTTGTTTCTGCCGCAACAGCATGTATCCCGTTCCTTGAGAACGATGACTCGAACCGTGCCCTCATGGGAGCGAACATGCAGCGTCAAGCTGTACCACTTCTTCAACCAGATTCACCGATTATCGGTACTGGGATGGAGTACGTGTCAGCGAAAGACTCTGGGGCCGCGATTATCGCGAAATTCCCAGGTGTCGTCGAGCGTGTCACAGCACGCGAAATCTTAGTCCGCCGCACGTCTGACGTGAACGGTTCTGAGGTATCAGGTGACCTTGACCGCTACAAACTTCAAAAGTATGTCCGTTCGAACCAAGGGACATGCTACAACCAGAAGCCGATCATCGCTGCTGGTGACCGTGTCGAAAAAGGAGAAATCCTTGCTGACGGACCGTCGATGGATATGGGTGAGCTCGCGCTCGGTCGTAACGTCGTCGTCGCCTTCATGACATGGGACGGTTACAACTATGAGGATGCGATCATCATGAGTGAACGCCTCGTGAAAGATGATGTGTACACGTCGATTCATATCGAAGAGTACGAATCAGAGTCACGCGACACGAAACTCGGACCTGAGGAAATCACACGTGATATTCCAAACGTCGGTGATGACGCACTTCGCAACTTGGACGACCGTGGGATTATCCGCATCGGTGCGGAAGTCAAGGATGGCGATATCCTCGTCGGTAAAGTTACGCCTAAAGGTGTGACTGAATTGACGGCGGAAGAGCGTCTCTTGCACGCAATCTTCGGTGAGAAGGCACGTGAAGTCCGTGATACGTCACTCCGTGTACCAAACGGCGGCGACGGCATCATCTTGGACGTCAAAGTGTTCGATCGTGAAAACGGTGACGAACTCTCACCAGGCGTGAACCAAATGGTTCGTGTCTACATCGTTCAAAAACGTAAGATTCACGAAGGGGATAAGATGGCGGGACGTCACGGTAACAAAGGTGTTATCTCGCGCATTCTCCCTGAAGAAGACATGCCATACATGCCGGACGGCACACCGATTGACATCATGCTTAACCCACTAGGTGTACCATCACGGATGAACATCGGTCAGGTACTCGAACTCCACCTTGGAATGGCGGCTAAAAAGCTCGGCATCAAAGTGGCGACACCTGTATTCGATGGTGCACGTGAGGAAGACGTATGGGCAACGATTGAAGAAGCTGGAATGGACAAAGACGCCAAGACTCGTCTCTATGACGGTCGTACTGGTGAACCGTTCGATAACCGCGTCTCGGTCGGTGTCATGTATATGATCAAACTCGCGCACATGGTTGATGATAAACTTCACGCTCGTTCGACAGGGCCATACTCGCTCGTCACGCAACAACCGCTCGGTGGTAAAGCACAGTTCGGTGGACAGCGTTTCGGTGAGATGGAAGTATGGGCACTTGAAGCGTACGGCGCAGCCTACACGCTCCAAGAGATCCTTACAATCAAGTCGGATGACACGGTTGGCCGTGTGAAAGCATACGAGGCCATCGTGAAAGGTGAGAGCGTTCCGAAAGCGGGCGTTCCTGAGTCGTTCCGCGTCTTGATCAAAGAGCTCCAAGCGCTCGGTATGGAAGTCAAGATGATGTCTGCGGACGATGAAGAAGTTGAAATGAAAGATGAAGATGACGACAACATCCCGAACGCAACATCGGCGTTAGAACAAGTCGTTCAACCGACTGTTACGGAAGAGGAATAAGGCGAAAAGGGAGGTCGGCCCCTTGGTAGATGTTAATCGATTTGAATATATGAAAATCGGCTTGGCTTCACCCGAGAAGATCCGTTCGTGGTCTTACGGGGAAGTCAAAAAGCCGGAAACGATCAACTATCGTACACTTAAACCAGAGAAGGACGGATTGTTCTGTGAACGAATCTTCGGTCCTACGAAAGACTGGGAATGTTACTGCGGGAAATACAAACGAATCCGTTATAAAGGAGTCATTTGTGACCGTTGTGGCGTTGAAGTGACGAAAGCGAAAGTGCGTCGCGAGCGTATGGGCCATATCGAGCTCGCGGCACCAGTTTCGCACATCTGGTACTTCAAAGGGATTCCAAGCCGAATGGGGCTTGTTCTCGATATGTCACCACGTGCGCTCGAAGAAGTAATCTACTTCGCGTCGTACGTTGTGACGGAGCCAGGTGACACTCCGCTTGAGAAGAAACAACTTCTCTCGGAAAAAGAATACCGTCTCTACCGTGAAAAATACGGCAGTGACTTCAGAGCAGACATGGGTGCAGAAGCAATCCGCACACTCCTTCAAGACGTTCAACTCGAGAAGGAAGTCGGAGAACTCCGCGAAGAATTGAAGACGGTTCAAGGCCAACGTCGTACACGTGCGATTAAACGTCTTGAAGTGCTCGATGCGTTCTTCACGTCAGGTAATGATCCAGATTGGATGATTCTTGAAGTACTTCCTGTCATTCCGCCAGAGCTTCGCCCGATGGTGCAGCTCGACGGTGGACGCTTTGCGACATCTGACTTGAACGATTTGTATCGTCGAGTCATCAACCGAAACAACCGTCTTAAACGTTTGCTCGATCTCGGCGCGCCGAACATCATCGTGCAAAACGAGAAGCGTATGCTTCAAGAAGCGGTTGACGCCCTCATCGACAACGGTCGTCGTGGTCGTCCGGTCACAGGACCAGGTAACCGTCCCCTTAAATCACTTTCACACATGTTGAAAGGGAAACAAGGTCGTTTCCGTCAAAACCTTCTTGGTAAACGGGTCGACTATTCAGGACGTTCGGTTATCGTCGTTGGTCCAAACTTGAAGATGTACCAATGTGGTCTCCCGAAAGAGATGGCCCTTGAACTCTTCAAACCGTTCGTGATGAAAGAACTTGTCGGTCGCGGCATCGCGTCGAACATCAAGAACGCCAAACGTAAGATTGAGAAGATGCAACCAGAAATCTGGGGCGTCCTCGAAGAAGTCATTCGTGAGCATCCGGTTCTCTTGAACCGTGCCCCAACGCTTCACCGCCTAGGGATTCAAGCTTTCGAACCGATTCTCGTCGAAGGTCGCGCGATTCGCCTTCACCCGCTCGTATGTACGGCTTATAACGCCGACTTTGATGGTGACCAAATGGCGGTTCACGTACCACTTTCTGCTGAAGCACAAGCTGAAGCTCGTCTTCTCATGCTCGCAGCGCAAAACATCTTGAACCCGAAAGACGGAAAACCAGTTGTTACACCATCGCAGGATATGGTCCTCGGTAACTACTACATCTCGCTTGAACGCGACGATGCCGTCGGACAAGGGAAAATTTTGTCGAACGTGAACGAAGCGCTCATCGCGTATCAAAATGGCTATGTCCACTTGCATACACGTGTCGCTCTTCCAGCACGTACGCTCAACAACCCGACGTTCACAGATGAGCAAAACGAGAAAATGTTGATCACAACGGTCGGTAAGATGATCTTTAACGAGATCTTGCCGAACACGTTCCCATACTTGAACGAGCCGACGATGGAAAACTTACAGGAAGCAACGCCTGACAAGTACTTCATCGACAAAGGTGCCAACGTGGCAGAAGAAATCGCCTCACGTCCTTTGGTCGAGCCGTTCAAAAAAGGATTCCTTGGAAAAGTCATCGCGGAAGTGTTCCAGAAGTTCGAAACGACTGAAACAAGCCGCATGCTTGACCGGATGAAAGATCTCGGCTTCAAACACTCGACGAAAGCCGGTGTGACGGTCGGAATCGCTGATATCATCGTTCTTCCGGACAAACAAGAAATCCTTGATGAAGCGCAAACTCAAGTCGATCAAATCATGAAGTCATTCCGTCGCGGTCTCATCACTGAAGATGAGCGTTACGAGCGCGTTGTACGCTCTTGGAACGAAGCGAAGGATGAGATTCAATCACGATTGATGAAATCCCTCAATCGCTTGAACCCAATCTTCATGATGTCTGACTCAGGTGCCCGTGGTAACGCGTCCAACTTCACGCAGCTCGCAGGGATGCGTGGTTTGATGGCCGCTCCATCTGGCCGCATCATCGAACTTCCGATCAAATCTTCATTCCGTGAAGGTCTGACGGTACAAGAGTACTTCATCTCGACGCACGGTGCGCGTAAAGGTCTTGCCGATACAGCCCTTAAGACGGCTGACTCAGGTTACTTGACGCGTCGTCTTGTTGACGTAGCCCAAGATGTCATCATCCGTGAAGAAGATTGTGGAACGGACCGCGGAATCCGCGTTGCCGCTCTCCGCGAAGGCACGGAAGAAATCGAAAACTTGTATGACCGCCTCGTCGGCCGTACAGCGTTCGAGACAGTGGCACATCCGGAAACGGGTGAAGTCATGGTCGAGAAGAACCAATTGATTACCGAAGATCTCGCTCGCGACATCGTCGACGCTGGAATCGAACGAGTTGAAATCCGTACAGCCTTTACATGTAACACGTCACACGGCGTATGTAAGAAATGTTACGGCCGCAACTTGGCGACTGGCTCGAACGTTGAAGTCGGCGAAGCTGTCGGAATCATCGCCGCGCAATCAATCGGTGAGCCAGGAACGCAGCTTACAATGCGTACCTTCCACACAGGTGGGGTAGCCGGAGATGATATCACACAAGGTCTTCCACGTATCCAAGAGGTATTCGAGGCTCGTAACCCGAAAGGGCAAGCGGTCATCTCGGAAATCCCTGGTACGGTCATCGACTTCACAGAATCGCGTGACAAGCGTGAACTCACCGTCGAAGGACTCAGTGAGACACGTACGTACACGATTCCGTTCGGAGCACGTCTTCGTGTTCAAATCGGAGATACAGTAGAAGCTGGAGAAGTCTTCACGGAAGGTTCGATCGATCCGAAAGAATTGCTCGCCGTCCGTGGTGTATCTGGTGTTCAAAACTACTTGCTCCAAGAAGTACAAAAAGTTTACCGCATGCAAGGGGTAGAAATCGGCGACAAACACGTCGAAGTCATGGTTCGCCAAATGCTTCGCCGCGTCAAAGTCATCGAGTCTGGTGACACGCCACTTCTCCCTGGTTCGCTCGTCGATATCAGCGTCTTCAAAGAAGCGTGTAAAGATACGCTCCGCGAAGGCAAGAGCCCGGCAACAGCGAAACCGGTCCTTCTCGGAATCACAAAAGCGTCGCTTGAGACAGATTCGTTCCTCTCGGCCGCTTCGTTCCAAGAAACGACTCGTGTATTGACAGACGCTGCCATCAAAGGCAAGCGCGACTATCTCCTCGGACTCAAAGAGAACGTCATCATCGGGAAACTCGTTCCAGCTGGTACTGGGATGCCGGTTTACCGTGATGTTAAACTCAAAGAAGAAGAGACGAAAGCCGTTCTCGAAGACACGACGGTAGAATAAAAACGTCTTGACAGCATGGGTTGGCGGTGCTACTATGATTTAGTGCCGCCAATCGGTTGTTGTCGATGACAACGGTGTCCAGCAGTCGGCAAGCTACTTGGACGTCACCCGATCTTTCTCCGGAAAGGTTTGGCTGCTATTATTGCCACTTTCAAGGTATAACTCACGTTTTTGCGAGGTCATGGAATGCCTACGCCTCGTAAAAGCGTTTCGTTATGACCTTAAATGAACCACCCGGGTCGGTGGGTCTAGAAAATAGCATAATTCAGGAAGGGAGGATCTTCAAAGATGCCTACTATCAACCAGTTAGTCCGTAAAGGACGTAAATCGAAAGTCGTTAAATCTGACTCTCCAGCACTTAACAAAGGTTACAACAGTTTCATCAAGTCACAAACTAACGTGAGCTCGCCACAGAAACGTGGTGTTTGTACACGTGTTGGTACAATGACTCCGAAGAAACCGAACTCGGCATTACGTAAGTATGCTCGTGTTCGTTTGACTAACCAAATCGAAGTGACTGCGTACATTCCAGGTATTGGCCACAACCTTCAAGAGCACAGCGTTGTTCTTATCCGTGGAGGACGTGTAAAAGACTTACCAGGGGTACGTTACCACATCGTTCGTGGTGCGCTTGACACTGCAGGTGTTGACGGACGTATGCAAGGCCGTTCTAAATACGGTACGAAACGTCCGAAAGCTGCGAAGAAGTAATTCTCGCAAAACTAAAAACTACTGAAATTTTGAAAGGAGGGTACTCGGATGCGTAAAAACCGTGCAGAACGTCGTGACGTTATCGCAGATCCGATCTACAACTCGAAATTGGTAACTCGCCTCATTAACCGTGTCATGTTAGACGGTAAAAAAGGTACAGCTCAAACTATCATTTACAACGCATTTGGCCTCATCGCTGAACGCTCAGGCAAAGAGCCTATGGAAGTGTTCGAAGAAGCAATGAACAACATCATGCCTGTACTTGAAGTTAAAGCTCGCCGTGTTGGTGGAGCAAACTACCAAGTTCCTGTTGAAGTTCGTCCAGAGCGCCGTACGACACTTGGTCTTCGTTACCTCGTGAACTACGCTCGTCTCCGCAACGAGAAAACGATGGAGCAACGTATCGCGAATGAAATCATGGATGCAGCCAATAACACTGGTGCGTCTGTTAAGAAACGCGAAGACATGCATAAGATGGCAGAAGCGAACAAAGCGTTTGCTCACTATCGTTGGTAAGTTAAACGTAAAGACCACTCCACGTCACCAAGCGGTGGCTTAATGGAGTGGCTTTCGGGTATAATCATATCGTGTGCCAGCACACGAAAAACACATGCGGAAGGAGAATACCCAGTATGGCAAGAGAATTCTCCCTAAAGAATACTCGTAACATCGGGATCATGGCTCACATCGATGCCGGTAAGACGACAACAACTGAACGTATTCTTTATTACACAGGTCGTATCCACAAGATTGGTGAAACTCATGAAGGAGCTTCACAAATGGACTGGATGGAGCAGGAGCAAGAGCGTGGAATCACGATCACTTCTGCAGCGACAACTGCACAGTGGAATGGCCACCGTGTAAACATCATCGATACACCTGGACACGTAGACTTCACAGTTGAAGTTGAACGTTCACTCCGTGTACTTGATGGCGCTGTTGCGGTACTTGACGCTCAGTCAGGTGTTGAACCACAAACAGAAACTGTATGGCGTCAAGCGACGACTTACGGTGTTCCACGTGTCGTATTCGTCAACAAGATGGATAAGATCGGTGCGGACTTCTTGTACTCGGTGAAAACACTTCACGAACGTTTACACGCAAACGCACATCCAATCCAACTTCCAATCGGTGCGGAAGATGAATTCAAAGGAATCATCGACCTCGTTGAGAAGAAGACATACATGTACACGAACGACCTCGGTACTGACATCGAAGTAACGGATGGCTACCCAGCTGACATGGCTGACGAAGCTGAAGAACTTCGCGGTCAATTGATCGAAGCGGTTGCTGACTACAACGAAGAGTTGATGATGAAATACCTCGAAGGCGAAGAGATCTCAATCGAAGAACTCAAAGCTGGTATCCGTCAAGCAACACTCAGTGTAGAATTCTACCCTGTACTCGTTGGTTCTGCCTTCAAAAACAAAGGTGTTCAATTGATGTTGGACGCTGTTGTTGATTACCTCCCATCACCAGTTGATGTTGAGTCAATCAAAGGTGTTAACCTCGACACAGAAGAAGAAATCACGCGTGAGCCTTCTGACGAAGCTCCGTTCTCGGCACTTGCGTTCAAAGTCATGACGGATCCTTACGTCGGTAAATTGACGTTCTTCCGCGTGTACTCTGGTACAGCACAAGCTGGTTCGTATGTGAAGAACTCGACTAAAGGTAAGCGTGAGCGCCTCGGTCGTATCCTTCAAATGCACGCGAACAGCCGTGAAGAAATCCCAATGGTATTCGCTGGTGACATCGCCGCAGCCGTTGGTCTTAAAGATACTACGACTGGTGATACGCTTTGCTCAGAGAAAGACAACGTCGTTCTCGAGTCAATGACATTCCCAGAACCGGTTATCTCGGTCGCTATCGAGCCTAAATCGAAAGCTGACCAAGACAAGATGGGTCAAGCCCTCGCGAAACTCGCAGAAGAGGATCCAACTTTCCGCACTGAAACAAACCAAGAGACTGGTCAAACGATCATCTCTGGTATGGGTGAGCTTCACCTTGATATCCTCGTTGACCGTATGCGTCGCGAATTCAAAGTAGAAGCTAACGTTGGTGCACCACAAGTTGCTTACCGTGAGACAATCCGTGGCGCTGCGAAGATCGATTCGAAATTCGTACGTCAATCAGGTGGACGCGGTCAGTACGGTCACGTTGTCGTAGAATTCGAGCCGAACGAAGAAGGCGCTGGATTCGCATTCGAGAACAAGATCGTCGGTGGTGTTGTACCACGTGAATACGTCCCAGCTGTTCAGAACGGGATTGAAGAAGCTCTCGAAAACGGTATCCTCGCTGGTTACCCAGTAGTTGACGTTAAAGCTGCCCTCGTCTTCGGATCGTACCACGATGTCGACTCGAACGAGATGGCGTTTAAAGTTGCTGCTTCGATGGCGGTTAAACAACTTAAGGAACAAGCGAAAGCTGTAATCCTTGAGCCAATGATGCGTGTCGAAGTTGTTATCCCAGAAGAATACTTGGGAGACATCATGGGTGACGTCACGTCACGCCGTGGACGCGTAGAAGGTATGGAAGCACGCGGTAACGCTCAAGTCGTTAAAGCAATGGTTCCACTTTCAGAAATGTTTGGATATGCGACATCGCTTCGTTCACGTACGCAAGGACGCGGAACGTACTCGATGCACTTCGATCACTACGAAGAAGTACCGAAGTCAATCGCAGAAGAAATCATCAAAAAAGCGAACGGCTAATAACGGTTGTAACGCTTAATTGATTGTTGTAAGCTAAGGAGGACGTATGTTAAAAGTAGCCTACGTCTTCCTAGTTAAATAAAAAACTAATTGTCTAATAGAGGAGGAATCTAGAATGGGTAAAGAAAAATTCGACCGTTCTAAACCGCACGTTAACGTTGGTACAATCGGCCACGTCGACCACGGTAAAACAACTTTGACTGCAGCGATCTCAGCTGTACTTTCAAAAGCACAAGGTAAAACAGCTACAAAGTTTGACGCAATCGATGGTGCTCCTGAAGAGCGTGAGCGCGGTATCACAATCGCAACAGCTCACATCGAGTACGAAACTGACAAACGCCACTATGCACACGTTGACTGCCCAGGTCACGCTGACTATGTTAAAAACATGATCACTGGTGCTGCACAAATGGACGGCGCGATCCTCGTTGTTTCGGCAACTGATGGCCCAATGCCACAAACACGTGAGCACATCCTTCTTTCACGTCAAGTAGGTGTTCCTTTCATCGTCGTATTCATGAACAAAGTTGACATGGTTGACGACGAAGAACTCCTTGAGCTCGTTGAAATGGAAATCCGTGAACTTCTTTCTGAGTACGACTTCCCAGGCGACGACCTCCCTGTAATCAAAGGTTCTGCACTTGGCGCGCTTAACGGCGAACCACAGTGGGAAGAAAAAATCATGGAACTCATGAACGCAGTTGATGAGTACATCCCTGAGCCAGTTCGTGACACGGACAAAGAATTCATGATGCCAGTTGAGGACGTATTCTCAATCACTGGTCGCGGTACTGTAGCGACTGGTCGTGTTGAGCGTGGTGTTCTCCGCGTCAACGACGAAGTTGAAATCGTTGGTCTTACAGAAGAAACTAAGAAAACTGTATGTACTGGTGTAGAGATGTTCCGTAAGCTTCTCGACTACGCTGAAGCTGGCGACAACATCGGTGCTCTTCTCCGTGGTGTATCACGTGAAGACATCGAGCGTGGACAAGTACTTGCTAAGCCAGGTTCAATCACGCCGCACTCAAAGTTCAAAGCTTCAATCTACGTTCTTTCTAAAGAAGAGGGTGGCCGTCACACGCCATTCTTCGCGAACTACCGTCCGCAGTTCTACTTCCGTACAACTGACGTAACAGGTATCGTTCACCTTCCAGAAGGTACTGAAATGGTAATGCCAGGAGACAACATCGAGTTGACGATCGAATTGATTTCTACAATCGCGATCGAAGACGGAACACGTTTCTCAATCCGTGAGGGTGGCCGTACAGTAGGCGCTGGTTCAGTAACTGAAATCATCGAGTAATCGATTGATACACTGACCTTTCAAGCAGTCCGCATTTTGCGGGCTGCTTTTTTGTTTTATGGCGAGACGTGGTAAGATGGGACATATGTTGCAGGAAGGGGTGACGAGGATGGAAAAACAAGTCGAGACGTTATGCCGCTTGAATGGGATTGCGTGTCGGTTCGGTGGATCGACGTTATTGAAGCATCATGGACTCATCGAAACGGCGAATGACTTGGATGTATTCGTGGAGCCGGATCAATTCGAACGATTGGATCAAGTGTTGAGCCGAGTCGGCGAGAAAGTCGAAACGAAACCGCATGCCGACTACATGACGACATACTTTAGTGAATATGTGTTTGAAGGGGGCGACATCGATGTGATGGCCAGTTTCCGGATGAAGTGTACCGATGGGATTTATACGCATCCTTACATTGAACCGGTCGGCAGCTGGATGCGGCTCGAAGAGTGGGTCGTGCTGTATACGGTCATCGGTCGGGAAGATCAGCTTAATCGACTGGCGGATTATTTTGAGACGCATGAGCTCAACGAAGGGATCGTCCAAGCATGCCTCAAACGAGCCCCCGCCTCGGTCATTGAAGCCGTCACCGAACGCTTCGGAACCTATATGAAACGCTAGGTCGAGTTGGCACGGCGGTTCTCGAAAGAAATAGTTCAACAAAAGAAGGAAAATAGCTTGCAAATGGGTTCGAATCTTGTTACATTAGTGAACGTTGAACAACTCATCAGACATCCGGCACAATTAAAAAATCAAATCTTGCATTTCATATGTAGATTCGATATAATGATTAAGTGTTTGTGCGAGTGGTGAGAGACTTTACAGCAGAAATCGGGTCCAATCGTTGATTTGCAATGATCGGATACCTCTGCTGACACAAGCACGCTGCGATGAAGCGGGAGGTTATGACACGCCAGGCAGCTTTGCCATGGCCGGTGTGGAAATTTCCGCGGAGAACTGTCTATTTTTAAAAATAGGCGACAAAGGAGGGAAACTTACATGGCAAATGAAAAAATCCGTATTCGTTTAAAAGCATACGACCATCGCGTACTCGATCAATCAGCTGAGAAAATCGTTGATACTGCGAAGCGTTCAGGTGCAAAGGTTTCGGGACCAATCCCGCTTCCAACTGACAAATCGATCTACACGATCCTTCGTGCCGTTCACAAGTACAAAGATGCTCGTGAACAGTTCGAAATGCGTACACACAAACGCTTGATCGACATCGTTAACCCAACACCAAAAACGGTTGATGCGCTTATGCGTCTCGAATTACCATCAGGTGTGGACATCGAAATCAAACTTTAATTCTTCATATAGTAGATACTAGCCAGAAGAGACAATAATTATTAAACAGGAGGTGTATCTCATGGCTAAAGGAATCTTAGGAACAAAACTCGGTATGACTCAAATCTTCAACGAAGCAGGCGAAGTCGTACCAGTAACAGTAGTTGCTGTCGAAGGAAACGTCGTTCTTCAACTTAAAACGGTTGAAACAGACGGTTACGAGGCACTTCAACTCGGTTTCGGAGACATCAAAGAATCACGTCAAAACAAACCAGCAAAAGGTCACGCTGCGAAAGCAAGTGCGACACCTAAGCGCTTCATCAAAGAGATTCGTACTTCAGTAGAAGGATACGAAATCGGTCAAGAGATCAAGGCGGACATTTTCGCTGCAGGTGAATTAGTAGACGTAACAGGTACATCGAAAGGTAAAGGATTCCAAGGTGCGATCAAGCGTCACGGACAATCACGTGGACCAATGGCTCACGGTTCGCGCTACCACCGTCGTCCTGGTTCGATGGGTCCTGTAGCTCCTAACCGCGTATTTAAAGGGAAGCTTCTTCCTGGTCAAATGGGTGGCGAGCGTAAAACGATTCAAAACCTTGAAGTTGTCAAAGTTGACGTGGAACGCGGCCTTGTACTCGTTAAAGGCGCAATCCCAGGCGCTCGCAAGTCGAACGTCATCATCAAAACAGCGGTAAAGGGTAACTAATTAACTGCACGGAAAGGAGGAATTACGAATGCCTAAAGTAGCTTTGCTTAACCAAACAGGTTCACAAGTTGGCGAAATCGAATTGGCAGAAGCCATCTTCGGTATCGAGCCAAATGACTCAGTACTTTATGACGCGATCGTTATGCAACAAGCATCACGCCGTCAAGGTACTCACGATACGAAAGGTCGCTCGGAAGTACGCGGTGGCGGCCGTAAACCATGGAAACAAAAGGGAACTGGTCGTGCGCGCCAAGGTTCTATCCGCTCACCACAATGGGTTGGTGGTGGTACAGTCTTCGGTCCAACACCACGTTCATACTCTTACAAGCTTCCTAAAAAAGTTCGTCGTCTTGCACTTCTCTCGGCTTTGTCGTCAAAAGTGAAAAACAACGAAATGATCGTCCTCGAAGGCCTTGCTTTCGATGCACCAAAAACAAAAGATATGGTCGCTGTACTTCTTGGCCTATCAGTAGAACGTAAGGCTCTTGTAGTCACAGCGGACTACAATGAGACTATCGCTCTCGCAGCTCGTAACATCCCAGGAGTGACTGTGATCGAAGCAGCCGGCGTTAACGTTCTTGACCTCGTTGCTAACGACAAAGTCATCTTCACTAAAGATGCGGTTGCGAAGGTAGAGGAGGTGCTTGCATAATGGCTCAAGCATACGATATCATCAAACGTCCTATCATCACTGAGCGTTCTGTTAGCCTCATGGAAGCTAACAAATACGTTTTCGAGATCGACGTTAAAGCGACTAAATCACAAGTGAAGCACGCTATCGAAACAATCTTCAACGTGAAAGTTGCTTCGGTAAACACAATGAACATGAAACCGAAAGCGAAACGTGTCGGTCGTCACTCTGGTTACACATCGCGTCGTAAAAAAGCGATCGTAACTCTTGCTGAAGGCAACACAATCGACTTCCTCGGTTAATTTACTACCTTAGAAGAAAAGGAGGGAATCCTCGATGGCAATTAAAAAGTTTAAGCCGACCACTAACGGTCGCCGTAACATGACATCTCTCGACTTTGCAGAGATCACAACGAATCGCCCTGAAAAATCGTTAACTGAAAAGCTTTCGAAAAAAGGCGGTCGTAACAACCAAGGTCGTTTGACAGTACGTCACCAAGGTGGCGGACACAAACGTAAATACCGTATCATCGATTTCAAACGTAACAAAGATGGCATCGTCGGACGCGTTGCTACGATCGAATACGATCCAAACCGTTCAGCAAACATCGCCCTCATCAACTATGCAGATGGTGAGAAACGTTACATCCTCGCTCCTAAGGGCATCAAAGTAGGCATGGAAATCATGGCTGGCCCAGAAGCGGATATCAAAGTGGGGAACGCTCTTCCACTTATGAACATCCCTGTCGGTACTACTATCCACAACATCGAGCTTAAGCCTGGTAAGGGCGGTCAGCTTGTTCGTGCGGCTGGTGCATCGGCACAAATCCAAGGACGTGACGGCAAGTACGTTATCGTTCGTCTTCAATCAGGTGAATCACGTTTGTTCCTCGGCACTTGCCGCGCGACAGTCGGTTCAGTTGGTAACGAAGAACACGAACTCGTAAACATCGGTAAAGCAGGACGTTCACGTTGGTTAGGCAAACGCCCAACAGTACGTGGTTCTGTAATGAACCCGGTTGATCACCCACACGGTGGTGGTGAAGGTCGTGCGCCAATCGGTCGTTCGGGCCCACTTACTCCTTGGGGTAAACCAGCTCTTGGTCTTAAAACACGTAAGAAAAACAAATCGAGCGACATGTACATCCTTCGTCGCCGTAAGAAATAATTACTACATGATTCTCGGGCGGTTCGAAAGGGCCGTTCCCGAATCATTCCAAAGGGAGGTTCTATCATGGGTCGCAGCTTGAAAAAAGGTCCATTCGCAGATCACCATTTGCTCGCTAAAGTTGACAAACTTAACGAATCTGGTGAGAAGCAAGTCATCAAAACTTGGTCACGTCGCTCGACAATCTTCCCAGAATTCATGGGTCACACGTTCGGTGTACACGATGGTCGTAAACACGTACCAGTATTCGTGACAGAAGACATGGTCGGTCACAAACTTGGTGAATTCGCTCCAACACGTACGTACAAAGGTCACGGATCAGACAAGAAAACGAAACGGTAATTTGAGGGGAGGTCAAATCCATGCAAGCTAAAGCATCAGCTAATATGGTCCGTCTTGCTCCTCGCAAAGCACGTCTCGTTGTAGACTTAATTCGCGGGAAACAAGTCGGCGAAGCGCTCTCTGTCCTTGCTCACACGAACAAGGCAGCGTCGCCAATCGTTGAAAAAGTATTGAAGTCAGCGATTGCAAACGCAGAGCACAACTACGATATGAATATTGAGAACCTTGTAGTGTCGGAAATCTTCGTCAACGAAGGTCCAACACTCAAACGCTTCCGCCCACGTGCGATGGGTCGCGCAAGCCGCATTAACAAACGCACAAGCCACATCCACATCGTGGTAACTGAGAAATAAGGAGGGATATGTAGTGGGTCAAAAGGTAAATCCGCACGGTCTTCGCGTTGGTATTATCAAAGACTGGGATTCGCGTTGGTACGCTGAGAAAGACTACGCAGATCTCCTTCATGAAGACTTCGTTATTCGTGAATACATCGAAAACAAAATGAAGGATGCTAGTGTTTCTAAAGTAGAAATCGAACGCGCTGCAAATCGCGTAAACATTTCACTTCACACTGCGAAACCAGGTATGGTTATCGGTAAAGGTGGTTCGGAAATCGAATCACTCCGTAAAAACATCATCAAGCTTGCTGAAGGCAAACGTGTTCACATCAACGTTGTTGAAGTGAAAAACGCGGACGCTGTCGCTAAACTTGTTGCTGAAAACATCGCTCGTCAATTGGAAGGCCGTGTGTCATTCCGTCGTGCAATGAAACAATCAATCCAACGTTCGATGCGCACTGGCATCAAAGGGATCAAAACAGAAGTTTCTGGTCGTCTTGGTGGCGCTGATATCGCTCGTTCAGAGAAGTACTCGGAAGGAACAGTTCCACTTCACACGCTCCGTGCCGACATCGACTACGGAACAGCTGAAGCTGACACAACTTATGGTAAAATCGGAATTAAAGTCTGGTTGTACCATGGTGAAGTTCTTCCAACAAAAAACAACACAGCTAAAAACGCTGAATAATAAACACTCTTTCAGGAAGGAGGCAACACACTATGTTGTTACCTAAACGCGTGAAATATCGTCGTGTACACCGTGGTAAAATGCGCGGAAATGCAAAACGCGGCACAACAGTTCATTTCGGTGAATTCGGTCTCCAATCGCTCGAAGCGAGCTGGATCACAAACCGTCAAATCGAATCAGCACGTATCGCAATGACACGTTATATGAAACGTGGTGGTAAAGTGTGGATCAAGATCTTCCCACACAAGCCATACACGAAAAAGCCTCTCGAAGTCCGAATGGGTTCGGGTAAAGGTGCTCCAGAAGGCTGGGTAGCTGTAGTTAAGCCTGGCAAAGTTATGTTTGAAATCGCGGGTGTATCTGAGGAAGTAGCACGTGAGGCGCTTCGTCTTGCTGCACACAAACTTCCAGTTAAATGTAAGTTCGTGAAACGTGAAGAAAATGGTGGTGATACGAATGAAAGCAACTGATCTCCGTCAATCAACAACTGAAGAGCTCAACGGTAAAGTAGGCGAGTGGAAAGAAGAACTCTTTAACCTTCGTTTCCAATTGGCTACAGGTCAGCTTGAGAATCCTGCTCGTATCCGTGAAGTACGCAAGTCGATTGCGCGTGCTAAAACGATTCTTCGTGAACGCGAACTCGGCATCAACAACGGCTAATCTAATCGGATTCTTTAAGAGGAGGTAACACTCATGGAACGCAATAAGCGTAAAGTACTCACTGGACGCGTCGTGTCTGACAAAATGGACAAAACGATCGTCGTTGCAGTTGAAACAAAAGTACGTCATAAGCTTTATGGCAAACGTGTAAACTACACGAAGAAATTTAAAGCACACGATGAGAACAATGTCGCTAAAATCGGCGATGTGGTACGCATCGCGGAAACACGTCCGCTTTCTAAAGACAAACGTTTCCGTCTCGTAACAGTAGTAGAAGAGTCAGTAATCATCTAATAACAGTTCGGATTTATAAACATCCGGAGGGAGGTACACTCGCATGATTCAACAAGAATCTCGCTTGAAAGTAGCAGACAACTCTGGCGCGCGTGAACTGTTGACAATTAAAGTCCTCGGTGGTTCAGGTCGTAAGACTGCCAACATCGGTGACATTATCGTCGCAACGGTAAAACAAGCAACACCAGGTGGCGTTGTTAAAAAAGGTGACGTTGTCAGAGCAGTTGTCGTTCGTACAAAACGCGGCGCTCGTCGTAAAGATGGTTCGTACATCCGTTTCGATGAGAACGCAGCAGTCATCATCAAAGATGACAAGAGCCCACGCGGCACTCGGATCTTCGGGCCAGTTGCACGTGAACTTCGTGAAAAAGAATTCATGAAGATCGTTTCGTTGGCACCGGAAGTACTTTAATTTCCAATTTCAATCCTATAAGGAGGTGCGCAAAACGATGCATGTTAAAAAAGGCGATACAGTCCAGGTAATGTCTGGTAAAGATAAAGGCAAGCAAGGGGTTATCCTCAAAGCTATGCCAAGCAAGAACCGCGTAGTCGTAGAAGGTATCAACGTGATTAAAAAACACTCGAAACCATCACAAGCGAATCCACAAGGCGGTATCCTTGAAATCGAAGCACCAATTCACGTCTCGAACGTCATGCCACTCGACCCTAAAACGGGCAAACCAACTCGCGTTGGTTTCAAAGTAGTCGATGGTAAAAAAGTTCGTGTCGCGAAATCGGGCGAAGTACTCGATAAATAAGAAGAACGTGACGAAAGGAGGTCCATTCGACTATGAACCGTTTGCAAGAGAAGTATAAAAGCGACATCGTGAAAGCGATGATGGATAAATTCAACTATGACTCAGTTATGCAAGTCCCACAGGTCGACAAGATCGTCATCAACATGGGTGTAGGTGACGCTGTTTCGAACTCGAAGGCTCTTGACATGGCAGTGGAAGAATTATCAATTCTTTCTGGTCAAAAACCACTCGTAACGAAGGCTAAGAAATCAATCGCTGGTTTCAAACTTCGTGAAGGCATGCCAATCGGTGCGAAGGTTACTCTTCGTGGCGAGCGTATGTACGATTTCCTCGACAAATTGGTAACTGTTTCACTTCCACGTGTACGCGACTTCCGCGGTGTATCGAAGAAAGCATTCGACGGACGCGGTAACTACACGCTTGGTGTGAAAGAGCAACTTATTTTCCCTGAGATCGATTACGATAAAGTAACAAAAGTACGCGGTATGGATATCGTTGTTGTTACAACAGCGAACACAGACGAAGAAGCTCGTGAATTGCTCACACTTCTCGGAATGCCATTCCAAAAATAATCTAAAGGGAGGTCGACAACATGGCTAAAAAGTCAATGGTGAATCGCGAACAAAAACGCGAGAAACTCGTTGCCCAGTACGCTGAGAAACGTGCACAATTGAAAGCTGAAGGCGACTACATCGGACTCAGCAAATTGCCACGTAACTCTTCACCTGTGCGTCTTCATAACCGTTGCCGCATCACAGGTCGTCCACATGGTTACATGGGTAAATTCGGGATCAGCCGTATCAAGTTCCGTGATCTTGCATACAAAGGTCAAATCCCTGGTGTTAAAAAAGCAAGTTGGTAATCCACTAACAGTGTGAAAGGAGGTACATCGCATGGTAATGACAGACCCAATTGCAGATATGCTTACACGTATCCGTAACGCTAACATGGTTCGCCATGAAAAATTAGAGCTTCCAGCTTCTAATATCAAACGTGAGGTTGCAGAGATCCTCAAGCGTGAAGGTTTCATTCGCGATGTTGAATATATCGAGGACGCTAAGCAAGGTACACTTCGTTTGTTCCTTAAGTACGGAGCAAGCAACGAACGTGTTATCACTGGTCTCAAACGCATTTCGAAACCAGGTCTTCGTGTATACGCAAAAGCAGATGAAGTACCAAAAGTACTCGGAGGACTCGGTATCGCAGTTCTTTCGACATCAAAAGGTCTTATGACTGATAAAGAAGCTCGCCAACAACAAGTCGGCGGCGAAGTGCTCGCCTACATCTGGTAAGTCACTTTTCTAACAAGAACGGAGGTGTAATCAATGTCACGTATTGGTAAAAAACCAGTTACGATTCCAGCTGGCGTTACTGTATCGGTTGCAGAAGACAACACGGTCACAGTAAAAGGTGCTAAAGGTGAACTTTCGCTTTCAGCTAACCCAGCCTTGGAAATCAAAGTTGAAGAAAACGAATTGACTGTTGTTCGTCCGGATGACTCGAAAGAGAACCGTACGATCCACGGTACGACACGTGCCCTTATCGCCAACATGGTGGAAGGTGTGTCTAACGGATTCCAGAAAACACTTGAGATCTCAGGGGTTGGTTACCGTGCAGCTAAGCAAGGTAACAAACTCGTCCTCAGCCTCGGTTACTCGCACCCAATCGAGTACGTTGCTGAAGAAGGTATCGAGATTGAAGTTCCTTCAAACACGCAAATCATCGTTAAAGGGATTAACAAAGAGCGCGTCGGTCACGTTGCAGCTCAAATCCGCTCGTACCGTGCTCCAGAACCTTACAAAGGTAAAGGTGTTCGTTACTCTGATGAACGTATTCGCCGTAAAGAAGGTAAGACTGGTAAGTAATTCGTCACGAAATGAACGGAAAGGAGTGGCATAAATGATCACAAAAGCAGACAAAAATGCAGTTCGTAAGAAACGTCATGCTCGTGTACGTCGTACGATCACGGGGACAGCAGCTCGTCCACGTTTGAACGTATTCCGCTCGAGCAAGCACATCTACGTTCAACTCATCGATGATGCAGCACAAACAACGCTTGTGTCAGCATCTTCGAAAGATAAAGCTCTCGATCTTACAAACGGCGGCAACGTTGAAGCAGCGAAAGCTGTTGGTAAACTTGCAGCTGAACGTGCACTCGAGAAAGGTATCGACACTGTTGTGTTCGACCGTGGTGGATACCTCTATCATGGCCGCGTCAAAGCTGTTGCTGAAGCAGCTCGTGAAGCAGGTCTTAAATTCTAACAAAAAGGAGGGGACACTCGATGCGCCAGTTAGACGTTAACATGGAACAACTTGAAGAACGCGTTGTTACCGTAAACCGCGTCGCGAAAGTCGTGAAAGGTGGCCGTCGCTTCCGTTTCGCCGCTCTCGTCGTCGTAGGTGACAAGAATGGTCACGTCGGTTTCGGTACAGGTAAGGCACAAGAGGTGCCAGAAGCGATCCGCAAGGCTATTGAAGCCGCTAAGAAAAACATGGTTCAAGTACCGATGGTTGGTACAACAATTCCACACGAAATCACAGGAGTATTCGGAGCAGGTCGTGTATTCATGAAACCAGCTTCTGAAGGTACTGGGGTTATCGCAGGTGGACCGGTTCGTGCAGTGCTCGAACTTGCAGGTGTAGGTGACATCCTTTCGAAATCGCTTGGATCTAACACACCAATCAACATCGTCCGTGCGACGGTTAAAGGCTTGACAGAGCTTAAAAAAGCAGAGGAAGTTGCTAAACTACGCGGTAAAAGCGTAGAAGAACTTCTTAAATAAGGGAGGGAATTAGACATGGCGAAACTCGCAATCACCCTCACACGCAGCACTATTGGTCGTCCTGAGGATCAGCGTGTAACAGTACGTACACTCGGTCTTCGTAAAATGCATCAGACTGTCGTTGTCCCTGACAACGTAGCGATGCGTGGTATGATCAAAAAGGTGTCGCACCTTGTGACTGTAAACGAAATCAACGAATAATAAAGATCTTACTAAATAAGGAGGTGCCACTATGAAACTCCATGAATTGAAGCCAACTCCAGGTTCGCGTCACGAACGCAACCGTGTCGGTCGCGGTATGGCGACTGGTAACGGTAAAACTTCTGGCCGTGGACATAAAGGTCAAAAAGCTCGTTCGGGCGGTGGCGTTCGTCCAGGATTTGAAGGTGGGCAAAACCCACTTTACCGTCGTCTTCCAAAACGCGGTTTCAACAACCCTACTCGTAAAGAGTATGCAGTTGTTTCCCTAGACACGCTTAACCGTTTCGAAGCAGGTACTGAAGTTACTCCAGAACTCTTAATCGAGACTGGTGTTGTCAGCTCTGCTAAAGACGGAATCAAAGTACTTGCTAACGGCAAGCTTGAAACAAAATTGACTGTAAAAGCCAACAAATTCTCGGGTGCAGCGAAAGAAGCGATCGAAGCAGCTGGCGGTTCAGTTGAGGTGATCTGATGTTTCAGACGATCTCCAATATGTGGCGCGTGAAAGATATTCGACAGCGTATTCTCTTCACACTCGCAATCATCATCATTTTCCGCATCGGGGCCCATATCCCGGTGCCGATGGTGAATACGGATGTGTTGCGTTTTGACTCAGGAGGTCTACTCGACTTCTTGAACTTGTTTGGAGGAAATGCTTTACAGAACTTCTCCCTGTTCGCAATGGGGATCATGCCGTATATTACGGCATCGATCGTTGTGCAGCTCTTACAAATGGACGTCGTTCCGAAGTTTGCCGAATGGGCAAAACAAGGCGAGTCTGGACGTAAAAAGCTAGCGACGGTCACGCGCTATGGGACGATCATCTTAGGGTTTATTCAAGCGACTTCATTGTCGTTTGGATTTAACCGCCTCTATCCAGGTCTCGTCAATGAGACGTGGGGCACGGCAACCTATTTCGTGATCGCGATCGTACTGACTGCCGGTACGGCGTTCTTGATGTTCCTTGGTGAGATGACGACGGAGAAAGGTGTTGGGAATGGTATTTCCATCATTATCTTCGCCGGTATCGTCGCTGGGTTCCCAAGAATCTTCACGCAGATTTATGAGACGAAGCTCCAAAATGCTGGAGATGCGTTATTCATTAACATCGTTTACTTGGTTGTGCTATTGCTCGTTATCCTTGCGGTGACCATGGGGATCATTTATGTTCAACAGGCCGCTCGCAAAATTCCGATTCAATACGCAAAACGCACGGCGAACCGTACCCCTGTGGGCGGACAGTCGACGCACTTGCCAATCAAACTAAACGCTGCCGGTGTCATCCCGGTTATCTTCGCGATTTCCTTCATGGTGACACCACCAACTGTTGCAAGCTTCATTGCTTCTCCGGAAACGACGCAGAAGTTGCAGACCTACTTCGATACGACAGCTCCAATCGGAATGTCAATCTACGTAGCGCTCATCATCGCGTTCGCTTACTTCTATACATTCATTCAGGTCAATCCTGAACAGATGGCAGAAAACCTGCAGAAGCAAGGTGGCTATATTCCTGGGATTCGTCCTGGGGCGCAAACAGAACAGTACATCACGAAGTTGCTCTATCGTTTGACATTCTTCGGAGCGATTTTCCTATCGCTCGTTGCGATCATGCCGACAATCTTCATTAAGCTTGCCGGTCTCCCAACTTCGGTGCAAATCGGAGGTACGAGCTTGTTGATCGTGATCGGGGTAGCCCTCGAAACGATGAAACAAATCGAAAGTCAACTCGTAAAACGACACTACAAAGGCTTTATCCGTTAAAGCGGAAGGAAGGGTACACCCTTCCTTCCTGTCGTGTTTACGACGTGTTGTGAAAATCAAAACTGGAGGCTAACTGAGATGAATCTAGTACTCATGGGCTTACCGGGTGCAGGGAAAGGGACTCAAGCGGCTAAAATCGTCGAAGAGTACCAAATCCCACACATTTCGACAGGCGACATGTTTCGTGCGGCAATCAAAGGCGGAACGCCACTCGGCAAAGAAGCAAAATCGTTCATGGATAAAGGCGAACTCGTACCGGATGAGGTAACAATCGGAATCGTACGTGAGCGCTTGAGTCAAGATGATACGAAAAACGGCTTCCTACTCGATGGATTCCCGCGTACTGTTGCTCAAGCAGAGGCACTCGAAAGTTTGCTTAAAGATTTGGGAAAACAGATTGACCATGTCGTGAATATCGATGTGGATGCGGAAATTCTCGTCCCGCGTTTGACAGGTCGTTGGATCTGCCCGACGTGCGGTGCGACATATCATGTGATCTTCAACCCACCTAAAGTGGAAGGCATCTGTGATGTGGATGGGTCGGCTCTCATGCAACGTGAAGACGATAAAGAGGAAACGGTCCGCCGTCGCCTTGACGTCAACATCGAGCAATCGAAACCACTCATTGACTTTTACGCTGAAAAAGGGTATCTTCGTACATTGGATGGAGATCGTCCAATCGATGTCGTATACGCCGATGTCAAAGCGTTACTCGGTGGTACTGAATGATCATCACGAAGACGCCTCGTGAAATAGCGATTATGCGTGAGGCTGGGCAAATTGTTGCTCGAACACACCAGGTGCTCAAAGAGCACATCAAACCAGGTATTACGACGCTTGAGCTCGACCGGATCGCGGAAGAATACATTCGCAGCCAAGGTGCGACACCGTCGTTCAAAGGCTACAACGGGTTTACCGGTAGCGTTTGTGCTTCAGTGAACGAAGAGCTTGTTCATGGGATTCCCGGAAAGCGGGTATTGAACGATGGAGATATTATCTCAATCGACATCGGTGCCTACTATAACGGATACCATGGAGATTCCGCTTGGACGTATCCAGTGGGAACAATCTCAGCAGAGACGCAGCAGTTACTTGACGTAACTGAAGAAAGTCTGTATAAAGGATTGGAGCACGCTAAGGCTGGGCAGCGTCTGACAGACATTTCGCATGCGATTCAAGCGTATGTGGAATCTCATGATTTCTCTGTCGTCCGCGAATACGTCGGTCATGGTGTCGGACAAAATTTGCATGAAGAACCGCAAATTCCGCACTATGGTCCACCGGGGAAAGGGCCGCGCCTGAAGACTGGAATGACGTTAGCCATTGAACCAATGGTCAATGCTGGTCAACGCTATGTTCGAACACTGGCTGACAACTGGACAGTTGTGACAGTGGACGGTAGCATGTGCGCCCACTTTGAGCACACCATCGCCATCACAGACGATGGATACGAGATTTTAACGAAACTCGATTCCGGTGAATGAGGCTCTATTGCTTCGTGCTGATCCGTAACGGATCCTTCTCTCACAGTACAATGCGATAGATCGTCTGTGCTCCTAAATATCTTCATATAGAAAGGGGAATAAATGATGGCGAAACAAGATGTCATTGAAGTGGAAGGCACTGTTGTCGAACCACTTCCAAACGCAATGTTTAAAGTGGAGTTAGAAAACGGCCACACGGTGCTCGCGCACGTCTCAGGGAAAATTCGGATGCACTATATTCGAATCCTTCCAGGTGACCGCGTAACTGTCGAGTTGTCTCCGTACGACTTGACTCGCGGGCGGATTACGTACCGTTACAAGTAACTCCGATTTTTCCAGGAGGAGGGTATAATCATGAAAGTAAGACCGTCGGTAAAACCGATCTGCGAAAAATGTAAAGTTATTCGTCGTAAGGGTAAAGTAATGGTAATTTGCGAAAACCCGAAACACAAACAAAAACAAGGTTAATCTAAGAGGAGGTGCACACATGGCACGTATTGCTGGTGTAGATATTCCACGCGAAAAACGTATCGTTATTTCGCTCACATACATCTTTGGTATTGGTAAAACAAGAGCACAAGAAATTTTGAAGACTGCAAACGTATCTGAAGATTCACGCACACGTGATTTGACAGAAGACGAAATCAACCGTATCCGTGAAGCAATTGACGGAATCAAAGTTGAAGGTGACCTTCGTCGTGAAGTTTCACTCAACATTAAACGTTTGATCGAGATCGGCGCTTATCGCGGTGTTCGTCACCGTCGTAGTCTCCCTGTTCGCGGACAAAACACGAAGAACAACTCGCGTACTCGTAAAGGCCCACGCCGTACAGTAGCGAACAAGAAGAAGTAAAGGAGGGAATTGAACAATGGCGAAACGTAAGCAAAATGTACGTTCAAAACGTAAAGTCAAAAAACATGTTGAAGTCGGTGTGGTACACATCCGTTCTACTTTCAACAACACAATCATTACAATCACTGACACGCAAGGTAACGCGATCTCATGGGCTACTTCTGGTAACCTTGGATTTAAAGGATCACGTAAATCGACTCCGTTCGCAGCACAATTGGCTGCTGAAACTGCAGCGAAAGTTGCAATGGACAACGGTATGCGTACAGTAGAAGTTAACGTTAAAGGTCCTGGTGCTGGACGTGAAGCGGCTATCCGTGCCCTCCAAGCTACTGGTCTTGAAGTAACTGCAATCCGTGACGTAACACCAGTTCCGCACAACGGTTGCCGCCCTCCAAAACGTCGCCGCGTATAATCGCTTGTGCGTGTGAAGGGCTTACCTAGCACAAACAGCATATACAATGCAGCTCGCGCTGCATGGCAGGATACACTCAAGGAGGGGTTCAGATGATCGAGATTGAAAAACCAAAGATCGAAACGGTCGAAATCAGCGAGGATGCTACGTTTGGTAAATTCGTGGTGGAACCGCTTGAACGTGGATATGGCACTACTCTCGGCAACTCACTACGTCGAATTCTTTTGTCATCGCTCCCTGGTGCAGCGGTAACAGCGGTTCAAATCGATGGCGTACTTCATGAGTTCTCTACGATTGACGGAGTCGTCGAAGACGTCACGCAAATCGTACTTAACCTCAAGAAGTTAGCACTCAAAGTGTACTCGGACGAAGAGAAAACGCTTGAGATTAACGTTTCAAGTGCCGGTGCTGTCACTGCGGCAGACATTACCCATGATAGCGACGTTGAAATCTTGAATCCTGAGCTCCACATCGCGACTCTCGCTGACAACGCGACGCTTCGCATGCGTTTGACTGCTCGCCGTGGTCGTGGTTACGTCCAGGCAGAAGATAACAAACGTGATGATATGCCGATTGGCGTAATTCCAATCGATTCGATCTACACACCGATTCAACGCGTGAACTACGAAGTAGATAAAACACGTGTCGGTCAAGATGCTAGCTTCGATAAGCTTCTATTAGACGTGTGGACAGATGGTTCAATCCGTCCGGAAGAAGCGGTATCGCTCGGGGCGAAAATTTTGACAGAACACTTGAACATCTTTGTTGGCTTGACTGACGAAGCTCTCAATGCAGAAATTATGGTCGAGAAAGAAGAAGACCAAAAAGAAAAAGTACTCGAAATGACGATTGAAGAACTCGATCTCTCAGTTCGTTCGTACAACTGCTTGAAGCGCGCTGGCATCAACACGGTTCAAGAACTCGCAAACAAATCTGAGGAAGAGATGATGAAAGTTCGTAACCTCGGACGTAAATCACTCGAAGAAGTTCAACTCAAGTTGGACGAACTCGGTTTGGGCTTGCGTAAAGAAGACTAAGTTCAAACGAAGGAGGGAAATGTAATGGCTTATTCGAAACTCGGCCGTACAAGCTCGCAACGTAAGGCACTTTTACGTGATCTTGCAACTGACCTTATTATCAACGAGCGCATTCAAACAACTGAACAAAAAGCGAAAGAACTTCGCCCAGTCGTTGAAAAATTGATCACTCTTGGGAAACGTGGCGATCTTCATGCCCGTCGTCAAGTAGCTTCATTCGTTCGCAAAGAGAACGCTGGAGAAAAAGACGCAATCCAAAAATTGTTCGAAGACGTGGCACCACGCTACGCTGAACGTCAAGGTGGATACACACGCATCATGAAAGTCGGCCCACGCCGCGGTGATGGTGCGGAAGTCGTAATCATCGAACTCGTCTAATTCATTAGGCAGTCAACAGGGCATGCGGTGACGTATTGCCCTGTTTCCACATCGGAAAGGAGTCGGCAGATGGAATCTCAAATTATGGTACGCGATATCGTGTTTCGTTACCCGGGACAGACCGAGCCAGCCCTCAATGGGTTGTCACTCGACGTATACAAAGGGGAATGGCTCGCAATCGTTGGCCATAACGGTTCTGGAAAGTCGACTTTGACGAAGTTGTGGAATGGGCTTTTGCTTCCTCAAGAAGGAGAAGTCCGGGTTGAGACACTCGATCCAACGGACGCCACAGACGTGTGGGACGTTCGGAAACGGATCGGTGTCGTCTTCCAAAATCCTGACAACCAGTTTGTCGGGGCGACCGTGCGCGATGATGTGGCATTCTCTCTCGAAAACATGGGACTTCCACGTCAAGAAATGGTTCGTCGAATTGATGACAGTCTAGCGCGCGTTGGATTATCGGAACTAGCGGACCGTGAACCGCATCAGTTATCCGGTGGACAAAAGCAGCGTGTTGCGATTGCTTCGGCTCTCGCAATGCGCCCGCATGTCCTCGTGCTCGATGAAGCTACCTCGATGCTCGACCCGATTGGGCGCAAAGAGGTGATTGAAACGGTGCAACAGCTCGTCTCAGAAGGGATGACCGTTGTCGCCATTACCCACGAGCTCGACGAAGTGTTGTTTGCCGACCGTATCATTGCGTTGTCGAAAGGCAAGATTGCGATGACCGGCACACCCGAAGACGTGTTTCAAAATCCGGAGGCGTTACGAGCCATTCAGCTCGACGTACCGTTTATTGTCCGGATGCAACTCGAACTGAAGGAACGGGGCATACCACTCGATCGTCTGATGCTACAACATTCGGAGTTGGTGAACCATCTATGCCGATTAGCATTGAAGAAGTGACTTACCAATATCAATTGAATACTCCGTTTGAACGAACCGCGCTGCGCGATGTGAATGTGATGATTCCGTCGGGGGCGCTTGTTGCGTTTCTTGGCCACACCGGCTCTGGAAAATCAACGCTCGTTCAACATATGAACGGCCTGTTGCGGCCGACAAAAGGTCGTGTCGTCGTCGATGATATCGAAGTCCGTGCGATCACGAAGCGTCGCGATAAAAAGCAAAGCTTACTCCCGCTTCGGCGCCGCGTTGGGCTCGTCTTTCAATATCCGGAACATCAATTATTTGAAGAGACGGTCGAACGCGACGTCATGTTCGGTCCACGTAACTTCGGGGCGTCTGAAGACGAAGCGAAAGAACGGGCTCATGTCGCCTTACGCCTTGTCGGGCTCGATGAAGCGCTTTGGAGCCGTTCGCCGTTCGATCTCTCCGGCGGACAGATGCGCCGTGTCGCCATCGCCGGAGTACTCGCGAGCCGTCCGGACGTTCTCGTCGTGGATGAACCGACGGCAGGGCTCGACCCGCTCGGCCGTCGCGAGATGCTGGCGTTATTCAAACGATTAAAACAAGAACTCGATTTGACACTCATCCTTGTCTCGCACGATATGGATGACGTGTTGGCCTATGCGGAACGTGTCGTCGTCATGGAACGCGGACAGGTCGCCTTTGACGGAGATCCGTTCGACTTATTCAAAGACGAGGCGCTTGTCGAGACGCTCCAGCTCGAGATTCCACACGTGCTCCGTTTCGCCAATGAACTCGCCCCTGTGTTTGGGGTTGCCACACCGTCTCTCCGAACAGAGACCGAATTGGCGGACTGGATCGCGCTCGAGCTAGGAAGGGGGGGAGCGACTTGATTATCGGACAGTACATTCCCGGACACTCTTGGCTCCACACACTCGACGCGCGAGCCAAGACGTTGTTTATCCTCGCCTTCATTCCCGTCGTCTTTTTGGCGGATAACTTATGGACGAACGTATTTTTGCTCGGTTTCACGTTGTTCGCCGTGCGATTGTCTCAACTGTCGTGGCGGTATTTATGGAACGGACTGAAGATGATTCTATTCCTGATCCTATTTACGCTGTTGTTGCAGTTGTTCTTTAATCGCGAGGGAACCGAGTTGATTTCATTCGGACCGTTCGCCATTTATTCGGAAGGTGTCCGCATGGGCTTAATCGTCTCGCTCCGTTTCTTCTATCTCGTCATGTTGACGACGCTCGTGACGCTGACGACGACGCCGATGGAACTGACCGACTCGATTGAGGCCGGGCTCCGTCCGTTAGAGCGGTTCCGGGTACCAGCCCATGAGATCGCCCTCATGTTGTCCATCTCGCTCCGGTTCTTGCCGACGTTGGCCGACGAGACGGATCGGATCATGAAGGCCCAACAGGCGCGAGGGGTCGATTTGAAGAGCGGTCCAATCATGGATCGCCTCAAGGCGGTCGTCCCGCTCATGATCCCTTTATTCGTATCTGCGTTTAAACGTGCTGAGGACCTCGCTACGGCGATGGAAGCTCGAGGGTACCGTGGGGGTGAAGGGCGGACACGGTTGCGTGAGATGACGTGGCATCGCCGTGATACGGCGTTACTCCTCATCTTCGTCATCGTGACACTCATTCTAATCGGATTGCGAGGGATTGGATGAAACGAATCAAACTGACGGTAGCGTATGACGGGACGAACTATGCAGGCTATCAGGTACAACCGAATGGAACCACCATTCAAGCCGAAGTGGAGGCCGTCTTGGCGCGGATGCATAGCCGAGCCGTGAAAGTCGTGGCCTCAGGGCGTACGGATGCTCGGGTCCACGCGAGAGGGCAAGTCTTGCACTTCGATACGCACCTCTCGATGCCGGTCGACCGGTTCGTTAAAGCGTTGAATGCGATGTTACCGGATGATATCCTCGTCCAAGCGGCTGAAGAAGTCGATGCTTCGTTTCACGCACGCTACGGGGCGAAACGGAAAGAGTATCGCTATTTCTTCCGTTCCGACGCCGATCCGTTCCGACGCCACCATGCCGTGACGGTCACGTATACGCTCGATCATGAGCGGATGCGCCAGGCGCTTCGTCTATTAGTCGGGACCCACGACTTCACGTCCTTCTCGGTGACGAAGGCGGAAGTGGAGGACCGCGTCAGAACAATTTATGAAGCGGAGCTCGTTGAAGCAGGCGATGAGATGTACTTCCGATTCGTCGGCTCGGGCTTTCTCTATAACCAAGTTCGGATTATGGTTGGTACGTTGCTTGAGGTCGGGCGAGGGAAATATGAACCGGCAGATGTGAGTCGAATGCTCGCTTCTAAAGACCGGCGTAGCGCTGGGATTACAGCCCCACCGCACGGTCTATATTTGTGGAATGTGAATTATGAAAAAGTAGATTGACATTCCCCCTATAAAATCGTATTATATTCATTGGCATTTCATTTTCACATTGAGAGATGAACCACAATCTTAGCCCCGTAAACTAGGATTATGATAAAGCATCAAACAAGCACTAAAAAAATTAAGTAAACAGACATTTTAGGAGGTATTCCACATGCGCACGACATTCATGGCAAAAGCATCTGAAGTAGAACGCAAATGGCTCCTTATCGACGCAGAAGGCAAAACACTTGGTCGTTTGACTAGTGAAGTAGCATCACTTCTTCGCGGTAAGCACAAGCCGACTTTCACACCACACGTTGATTGCGGAGACCACGTCATCATCATCAACGCTGAGAAAATCCACTTGACTGGTAACAAATTGAACGACAAGATTTACTACCGTCATTCAGGTCATCCAGGCGGTTTGAAATCACAAACTGCAAAAGAGCTTCTCGCAAAACGTCCAGAGCGTATGCTTGAACTCGCAATCAAAGGGATGCTTCCAAAAGGATCACTTGGACGTCAATCATTCAACAAACTCCACGTTTACGCTGGAGCTGAGCACAACCACGCAGCACAAAAACCAGAAGTTTACGAACTTCGCGGTTAATCGGGACACAGGGAGGAACTAAACGATGGCAGATGTACGTTACTACGGAACAGGCCGCCGCAAACACTCGGTGGCTCGCGTTCACCTCGTTGCAGGTGACGGCAAAGTTGTTGTAAATGGCCGTGATATTTCAGAATACTTCGGTCATGAGACTTTGATCATGATGGCAAAATCACCACTCGTATTGACTGAAACAGAAGGTAAATACGATGTAATCGTTAACGTTAACGGTGGTGGATTCACAGGACAAGCTGGAGCGATTCGCCACGGCGTATCACGTGCGCTTCTTCAAGCGGACCCAGAATTCCGTCCAAGCCTCAAAGAAAAAGGCTTCTTGACTCGTGACGCTCGCATGAAAGAACGTAAAAAATACGGTCTTAAAGCTGCACGTCGCGCACCACAATTCTCGAAGCGTTAATCTTCGAACAATTTGGTTCAAACTCTCTGTCCATTGGGGCGGAGAGTTTTTTTTGTTGCTCATGAAATTGTTGCATTCCGTTCCCTCAAGAAAACGCTTTTTTTGATATACTGTTAGCGAGACAGAAATTAGGGGGAAACCACATGCTTACAGTAGAACAAGTTCGTGAAGAATTGGCGGGGTTGATCGATCCAACAATCAACCGTACGCTTGGAGATACAGCTGGCGTGAAGGATATTCGCATTAAAGAAGATTATGTCAGTGTTAAAGTCGCGCTCGGTCAAACCGGGAGCGGGGAACAGCTTCAACTTCAACAAGAGATTGTCACGTTGCTCAAAGGAAAAGGTTTCAAGACGGTCGGCCTCCGCTTCGAGGCGCTCAATGACGAGAGCTTGAAAGAAGCGACAAAGCCGGCGATTCTTCGTGAGAACGCCGGTACGACGTTCATCGCAATCGCATCAGGGAAAGGCGGCGTCGGGAAATCGACGGTCTCCGTCAACTTAGCCGTCGCGCTCGCGCGGGCCGGGAAAAAAGTCGGATTGATTGATGCGGACATTTATGGCTTTAGTGTGCCGGATATGCTCGGAATCGAAGAACGACCAGTCGTGCGTGGAGAAAAAATCATCCCGGTCGAGCGGTTCGGTGTGAAAGTCATTTCAATGGGCTTCTTTGTCGAAGATAACGCGCCGGTCATCTGGCGTGGACCGATGCTCGGGAAGATGCTCAATAATTTCTTTAACGACGTCGAATGGGGCGACCTAGATTACTTGCTCCTCGATTTACCGCCAGGGACGGGTGATGTCGCGCTCGATATTCATTCGATGCTCCCGGCATGCCAAGAGTTGATTGTCACGACACCGCATGCGACCGCTGCGTTCGTCGCTGCACGGGCTGGGGCGATGGCGATTAAGACGAACCACAAAGTGCTTGGCATCATCGAGAACATGGCGTACTTCGAAAGCAAAGTGACTGGAGAGAAAGAGTATGTCTTCGGTTACGGCGGAGGCGAAAAGTTGTCCGAGGCATTGAAGAGCAAGTTGCTCGCTCAAATTCCGCTCGGTCAGCCGTACGAAAACGAAGAAGACTTTGCCCCATCGGTTTATCGGGACGGACATCCGTTTGAGAAAACATACGATGGATTGGCACAAGCGGTCATTCAACAGATAGAAGGGTAATGGTTCACAAATGAAGGTACAAGGATTTTTAAGGTTGTTTTGGACGACGCTCGTCTTCGGGACGTTGTTTGGGTTTGTGATGAACTTATTGGCCAATCCAGGTTATTTAGTGAGTCAATCTTGGGAAGCAATCGTCACGGCGCTTAGCTACTCGAGCACGTGGACGGGAATTAGCATGATGGGATTCTTTGCTTATTTGATTGTCCACCGGGTTGGATTGGACTTGTTCCGAGGACCAAGGTTATGGAATCGCGTGCAAGTGCTATTGATCGCCTTTGCGTTATTTGATGCGGTATATCTTCGCATGCTCGCGTTCGGCAACGATCATATGTGGCGCTATATCGGTGAAATGGTCGTGTTGGTGATGGTATCATGGATTATCGCGACGAGTAAGGCGAAGCAGACGAACGCGAGTGCGTTCATCCCGACGCTCTTCTTGATGATCGTCATCACGTTGATCGAATGGATTCCAGCCCTACAGGCGACGGATGAAATCGCCCTCTTGTGGCCGGCGTTAGCGACGCTCGTGTTTGCCAATGCGTATCAAGTCTTGATGCTGCATCGCTTCCAAGCACCTGCTCAGGCAGAGAGCGTCAAACCGTCGACAGCTGGAAAGGCCAAAACGAAGAAACGTGTGTCATCTAAATCATCGTGACAGCGTACTAGTACAAGCTCAGACATTCGTCTGGGCTTGTTTGTTTGAAACGTTCTTTCGTTCAGTTACAGATTGTGAAACAAAAAATAAAGTTTTTTTAGAAAAACAGTTGACGAAAATGGGGGGCGCTGATATATTAATAAACGTCGCTGCTGTTCACACACGAACAACAGAAAGCGAATTAAAAAAATAATAAAAAACGGTTGACTTTAAAAAGTCAAATCGCTATTATTAAAAAGTCGCTAACACGACAACATTTGGTCTTTGAAAACTGAACGATGAGGCAAAAAAAGTTTTAGAATGTTTGAATGAAGCGCAAGCTTCGTCATTTTTAAAGAGCTATATCAAATTCTTTGGAGAGTTTGATCCTGGCTCAGGACGAACGCTGGCGGCGTGCCTAATACATGCAAGTCGAGCGCAGGAAAT
>NZ_JACSLT010000014.1:0-48412 GCF_018618275.1 Exiguobacterium sp. s194
TTCACCCGCTTCTCCGTCAGGGGAAAACAGCGCGTGAGACGCGAGCTCGGCTTCGCGCTCATGGCGGTGAACCTGCGGAAGTTCATCGCCACCGTTGTCGCCCGAAGTACAAAGAAGGGGTCCGGTCACCGAAAATCGGTGACCGGACCCCTCTTTTTGATTGAAATACTTTAGAACTGGCTAGTTATGTCCCAGCCTCATTTTAGTCTTCTGGCAATTCGACTTCGTCGCCCGCTTCGATGGTGCCGTTCATGACGTGTTCCATTTCCTCCAAACTGAACGCGTCCACGAGCTGGATACCGTCGACGTACACCGTCGGCACGTACTTGACGCCGAAGTCGCGCGTGAACAGCCGTGAGTTTTGGATGCCGATATCGACGTGGTTCTCAAGCAGTTCGTCCACATTCAGGTTGAACTCAGAGGCGATTTTTTGGACATGGGTTTCCGTCCCGAAGCCGTCCGACCCCGAGTCGTGTCCGATGGCGCGCTGCACTTCATAGTAGCGGTCCGGGATGAGCCGTTCCACGTTATAATCCACGTTCGCGAGCAGTTGCGACTGTTCGTTCAACAGGACGAGCGGCTGTCCTTTGAACGTCGCCTCGCCCGCGTCAAGCCAGCGCTCCTCGATTTCCGGCAGTACCTCTTCCATCCACTTCTTACACCACGGACAGCTGTAGTCGAAGAGGAACACGATCTCATGCTCGCCTTCCCCGAGCACGACTTTTTCTTCGAGTGGGAGCTCGTAGGCCGTATATGTATGGATTTTCGTCGAGTCGACCGCCTCGCTTTGGCTGCAGGCCGTGAGAATCAAGATGAGTCCAACGAATAAGAACAGAAACCGTTTCATGTATAAACCTCCATTTGTTCGATTATTCACAAATTTAGTTATAGCACGTCTGCTCAACAGACTCGAGTGACGTTCTAGTGAATTTCGTCAAAAGAAATGACACACAAGAAAACGAGCGGACGCATGCCCGCTCGCTTCATTTGACGACACACTTCATCTTTCATTCCCCATAAACGCCTCCATCGTCGCCGCCGTATCCGACGAGATTCCCTCCTTCTTCACGACTTTCCAGACCGTCTGCAGGATGATCTTCCAGTCGTTGAGGAACGTGACGTTGTCAACGTACTTCACGTCGAGCGCGAAGCGGTCGGGCCAGGACAACCGGTTCCGTCCGTTCACTTGGGCGAGTCCCGTCAGTCCGGGACGGACATCGTGACGTCGGCGTTGCTCCTCGTTATAACGCGGTAAATATTCGACGAGCAACGGGCGCGGTCCGACAATCGCAATGTCGCCTTTGACGATATTGAGCAGGCTCGGCAGTTCATCGAGACTGAGTGACCGGAGCGTCTCGCCGAACGGGGTCAAACGTACCTCGTCAGGTAACAACTTTCCATGCTCATCCCGCTTGTCTGTCATCGTTCGAAACTTGAGCATCTCGAAGATAACGCCGTCCTTTCCGGGACGTTTCTGTTTGAACAACACTGGTCCCCCGAGTTTCCACTTGATGAGACCCGCAATCGTCAGAAGAACAGGGCTTAAAACGAGTAACGAAACCGTCGCAAGGATTGCATCTTGTGGGCGTTTCACCAAACGTTCGTACATGATGACCCCTCCTATCTGAACGAAGAATACATCGAGTCGTAATAGGTTTGATACGCACCAGACACGATTCGCTCAATCCATTCAGGATGCCCCACATACCACTGAATCGTTTCCGCGATTCCGTCTTCAAATCGATATCGTGGGGTCCATCCCAATTCATTGGCCATCTTGGTCGCGTCGATCGCATAGCGGCGATCGTGCCCTGGACGATCTTTGACGAATTGAATCAGTTCTTCTGACTGGCCGAAAGCTTTGATGATGATTTGCACGAGCTCCAAGTTCGTCTTTTCATTATGACCGCCGATATTGTAAACTTCTCCGAAGCGTCCATGTTCTCGAACGACATCGATGGCTTCACAATGATCGCTCACATGGAGCCAGTCCCGAATCTGCTGGCCGTCTCCGTAGACCGGCAATGGCAGATTCGTCATACAGTTATGAATCATGAGCGGGATGAGTTTCTCTGGGAACTGATACGGCCCATAGTTGTTGCTGCATCGCGTCGTCTTGACCGGCAACCCATACGTCTCGTAATAGGCTCGAACGAGCAGGTCAGAACTTGCTTTCGAGGCGGAATATGGACTGTTCGGGGCAATGGGAGAGTCTTCAGTGAAATAACCGATCGCTCCGAGTGAACCGTATACTTCGTCGGTCGACACATGGACGAAACAGACGCCCGCTTTATAATCGCGACTATATTTATTGTCAGGTTCACGTTTCCAATGTCGCATCGCCGTGTCGAGCAACACTTGCGTCCCGAGAATGTTTGTCGTCAAAAACAACTCGGGCTCGGTGATACTCCGATCGACATGTGATTCTGCAGCGAAGTGAACGACTTCATCCACGTCATATGCTTGAAACAACTGTTCAATTGCTTGACGGTCACGAATATCAACCTTTTCGAAATGATAAAGCGGATCTGCTTCGAACTCGCGCAAGTTCTCCAAGTTCCCTGCATAGGTGAGCACATCGACGTTAAGAATGCGGTACGTCGGATGTTTTACCCGTAAGTGTTTTATGAAATTTGAACCGATGAACCCGGCTCCGCCAGTCACTAGAATCGTTCGCATCCGTTCTCTCCCCTTCCTCGACGAGTGATAAGAGATATTGTCCATAATCCGTCATCTTGAGCGTCAAACCGATATCTTTCAACTCATCTCTTGTGATGAACCCGCGACGCCAAGCGATTTCCTCGAGACAGGCGATGTAATAGCCTTGCCGTTCTTGTACCGTTTGAACGAACACAGCTGCTTTGATCATGCCTTCTGGTGTGCCGGTATCGAGCCAGGCCATTCCGCGGCCGAACAAAACGACGTTCAACTCGCCGCGTTCCAGATACATATTATTGATTGACGTGATTTCGAGTTCTCCTCGTGCAGAAGGCTCAACACGTTTGGCGAACTCCACGACTTGATTGTCGTAAAAGTAAAGTCCTGGGACCGCATAGTTCGATTTTGGTTCAGCCGGTTTTTCTTCAATCGAGACAACTCGATTTTGTGAATCAAATTCAACGACTCCAAACGCCCGTGGATCTTTTACCGGATAGCCAAAGACGGTCGCTCCTTGTTTTTTCGATTGTGCGTGTTTCAAGAATCGAGTTAAATCCGGTCCGTAGAAAACGTTATCCCCCAAGATGAGACAGACCGAGTCGTCACCGATGAAGTCAGCTCCTAAAATAAACGCATCTGCTAGTCCGACCGGCTTGGTCTGCACTTTATACGAGATGTCGATACCGAGTTGATGCCCGTCCCCGAACAATCGCTCATATCCACCAATGTCTTGCGGAGTCGAAATGAGCAGAATCTCCCGAATACCTGCGAGCATCAACACGGACATTGGATAATAAATCAACGGCTTGTCGTAGATTGGTAACAGTTGTTTCGAGACGGCCTTCGTCATCGGATAGAGGCGCGTTCCATTCCCACCCGCTAATATAATCCCTTTCATCACTTCATCACCCTTTCTTGAATCGTGGCACAAATCCGGGTTACATCTTCTGTAGTAAGGTCTGGGTAAAGTGGAAGTGTCAGTACACGTTCGGCAATCGTGCGGGCAACGGGTGTGCGACGGCTCGCGAAACGATTATGATTCCACGCATAATCCGTTACGAGCGGATAGAAGTACTTTCGAGTGAAGATTCCTTCTTTCGCCAGGGCGTCATGCAGTTCATCCCGTCGATTTTCTTCTGCTGTGAAAATGATGGGATAGTACGAATGGTTCGTCTCGACACCTTCTTGAGGTGTCAGAATCCGAATTCCTGGAATGTTCTTGAGTAATTCGTCATATAGCTCGCGCACTTGCTTCCGCCGCGCGATCGTCTCATCAATACGACGCAAGTTGCATAGCCCCATCGCTGCTTGGAACTCGTTCATCTTGGCGTTCCCGCCCGTCACTTCCACCGTTTCTGGTCCGGTGATGCCAAAGTTTTTCAATTGGTCGAAACGATGTTTCAGTGCCGGATCATTGTATGTCAGAGCCCCGCCTTCGATGGTATGGAATACTTTCGTGGCGTGGAAACTGAACATCGAGACGTCTCCGAACGTTCCGATTCCTCGTCCGTTCACTTTGACGCCGAACGTATGGGCCGCGTCATAAATCACTTTCAAGTTGTGTCGTTTGGCAATCGCTTCGATGGCCTCAACATCACATACATTTCCGTATACATGGACAGGAAGGATGGCTGAAGTTTTGGGTGTAATCAGATGTTCTAGTTTTGTAGCATCGAGCGTAAAGTCATCTGATCGGATATCTCCATAAACGGGTGTTAGCCCTTTACGAATCAGTGCATGACTTGTCGAAGCAAAAGTAAAAGGCGTCGTAATGACCTCACCTGTCAATCCGAGTGCTTCAATCGCCGTCTCGAGCGCCAAGTGCCCGTTCGTGAACAGTGACACGTGTTCTACATCCAAATACTCAATCAGCTCCTGTTCAAGTTGCTGATGTTTGGTGCCGTTGTTCGTCAACCATCCTGACTCCCATATGTCACGAATCTCATCCGTATATTCTTCAAAGGAGGGAAGTACGGATTTGGTGATCGGAATAGCTGTCGGTTTGCGGTCAGGCTTGTTCACTACTGGACGAACCGGGAATGCGGCGGATTGGATATCGATGATGTGTAGCATAAGGCACCTCCTAGGTCACTTGGCGATTCGAGACGAGTGCGTAACGTTCAAGGATGAGCTGGATTTCCTGTTTGGGACAATGCATCATCACGTCGATGATGGACAGATTCGCTTGAAACGGACATGATCCTTGATGGTAAATGATTGGCTCGGTCTCGATGAATGATAAATCGATTCCCGCCTGTTCGAACACCTCGGTATCGTACAAGTCCATTCCGTTGATGGCATTCACGTAATGCGTCGCCCTCAAATGCTCACATATATTGAGGATTCTCGCTTGGCCCTTCAATCCAACCCCAGCGTTCAATTCTGACGAGAGAATGAATGTCGTTGAAATGCCGAGGTACCGAGCGACTTCCTCGATGCTGTATGCCAAATATTTCCCGACGTTTCGCTCGGGATGACGAATCACGCGTTCGAGTAACGGGAAGACGTGTTCAAATTGAGGGGCTTTGTGATAGGCGTGTCGCAACAACTTCAACTGTTGTTCAACGATTTCGTCTGGTTGCGAACGCTCATGGTCGCAAATCAAACGATTCTGGCTCATCTTCTGAATGGGTAAGGTGATCGGATGAGGATTTCCGTCAATCAGAATCCGATTGCGATGAATCCAACCCTTTTTGATGAAATGAACGTCGTCATACACAACGAACGTATCAACCGCATGAATCAATTGGAAGTACCCGATATATGGGAAGAAGTAAGGCTGCATAATGGCCACGTTCATGACATTTCTCCTTTACGAAATAATCTGTTTCGCACGCAACGTGTCATAGTACCCTTTTGCTGTGACATCGTTACGGTGGAACTTGACGAGTTCCCGCGATAACATACCATGTTCGATGAGACGCTCCGGATGTTCGAGGTATTGTTCAATCCCTCGTTCAATCGATTCGACCGTGACGCCACACATATAGCAATTCTTACCGTCTACGGAATGATGGGAGACGTTGTTGATTTGATCGCTGATGACGACCCCCATGCCCGAGGCTCTCGCTTCGATGATAGTCCCATTCCCGTTCGAATACGTTGCCGGCAGTACCAAAATGTCCGCTTGTTCATACACTTTCGGCATCTCATCCCACGCCCGAATCTCATCTAAGAAGTGGACGTTCTTCAAATCGTGTTCTGCGATGTAGGCTTTACACGCCTCGAGCTGTTGCCCCGAATTGTTCAAATAGAGTTCGAGGGAATAGCGTTTTGATAAGTTCCGATACGCTTCTAGCACGAGTAGTGGTTGATAGCGTTCGACGAGTCGATTCGCAAACAATAGTTTGAATGTATCGCCCTGCTGTTTCCGTCTCAATCCATGATCGAAGTACGCATCAATGTCTTGGGCATACGTCGCATGTACGACTTTATTAGGGTCAAACCCGAGTTGGTGTTTGAATTGCTCCACTGCTACCGTCCCCATCCCGAAGTAGAGGTCAGCGTCCTTGAACATCCAGTGCAACAGCTTCGTTTTGTATGGATTATCCTGCGGATTCGTCAGCCGGTCAGACGGATCGTCGTCATTTTGTAGCGGTCGAAGCGGCTCACTCATAATGACGGTTTTGATGCCGAACAGTTTCGCGATTCTCACGATGGCAGCATGTCCCGCCATGAACCCGCCGAGTAGGATGACGTCTGGTTTGAAACGAATCAACTCTGGGATCAAGCCGAGTGAGAGATAGCCAATCTTCGGAAACCACTTCGAACATTTCAACACCTGACATTTATCACCGAGTGGGATTTTCCACCAGTCTGGCCGATTTTGATCTAGATATTCGTAAAACCAAAATTCAGAGTCAAAGTACTCTTCCAAGGCGTAGCACAGCTTCACCTGATAAGGAGAAGCGATGTTTCCGATAAAAACGAGTTTTTGTTTCATCGTTCACCCTCCTTTACAGTTTGGCGTGGATCCGTTGTACCTTTCCATACTTCGCGTCGGACGTAGTCCGTATACGAAATCAAAATCCGCACCACTTTGTCAGAGACGTTTGGCATGCTGTAATCACTGACGATGCGAGGCCGCTCTTGTTGCATGACGACTGATAACCCTTGTAAGATTCGCTCTGTTTCGAGACCAACCATCAGCACGGCCCCTTCTTCCATCGCTTCCGGCCGTTCGTGTGTCTCACGGATATTCAACCCTCGCAACCCAAGAATCGAAGACTCCTCGCTAATCGTCCCACTGTCACTGAGCACCGCCTTGGCGTGCAGTTGAAGGTGATTGTAATCGACAAACCCCAACGGCTTGAGAAGTCGAACCAACGGATGGAACGAGACGTTCAGTTCATGGATTCGCTTCATCGTCCGAGGATGAGTGCTGACGATGACAGGCAGTCCATATTGCGCTGCAATGGCATTTAAACTGTCGACGAGTGCGAGAAAGTGTTGATCAGAGTTAACATTTTCTTCGCGATGCGCCGAAACGATGAAGTAGTTGTCAGGGCTCAATTCGAGTCGATCGAGTACATCGGAGTTTTCAATCGCCTTTCGTTTAGACATCAATACCTCGAACATCGGGCTCCCCGTCTTGATGATTCGTTCTGCCGGAAGCCCTTCGCGGAGAAGATATTCACGAGCGATATCGCTGTACGTTAAATTCACGTCCGCCGTATGATCGACAATCTTCCGATTGATTTCTTCCGGGACGCGTTGATCGAAGCAACGGTTCCCTGCCTCCATATGGAAAATCGGGATTTTCCGTCGTTTGGCTGCGATTGCCGCGAGACAAGAGTTCGTATCTCCGAGAATCAACACCGCGTCCGGACGTTCAAGCTCGAGGACTGGATCGACTTGGATGAGAATGTTGCCGATCGTCTCGATTGGACTGCCCGTTGCCGAATTGAGGAAGTAATCTGGTTTTCGCAAGGAGAAATCTTGGAAAAACACTTCATTCAATTCATAATCATAATTCTGTCCCGTATGCACAAGGACATGCTCGATGGCCTCAGAGTGTTCCAGTTTATGAATAACGGCCGACAGGCGTATGATTTCGGGACGCGTCCCGACGATGGTCATCACTTTGAGTCGTTTCATCTTGCACCTCCATAAAGTATGTGTCCGGGTTGTTCGAATCATAGGCCTCATTCACCCACATGACGGTCACCAAGTCGGTCGTTCCGATGTTTTCAATGTTGTGCGTATAGCCGGTCGGGATATCGAGCACACGCATCATCTCTCCCGTGACGTGATACGTATGGACCTCGCTCTCTCCGACCTTGCGGAAACGAATCAACGCCTCGCCGCTGACCACGAGGAACTTCTCATTTTTCGTGTGGTGCCAGTGGTTCCCTTTCGTGATTCCGGGCTTGGCCACGTTAATGGACACTTGCCCTCGGTCGGGCGTCCGTATGAATTCAGTGAACGATCCGCGTGCATCTTCATTCAATTTCAAGTCATAAGCGAAGCGGTCGACAGGTAAGTAACTGAGGTACGTACTGTACAGCTGCTTGGTAAACGCATCATCGAGTTGCGGGACGGTCAAGCTCCGTCGACTCTCTTTGAACACCTGTAACAGGTCGGCAATCCGGCCGAGCTCGATTGGCGGATGGACCGCAACGTCTTCCTCAAACACAGCATGCGTTTTTACATTGGCATCTAGTAAGTGGACTAACGCATCGAGCACGTCATCGATGTACGCCAGTTGCACGGTCCGTGTCGGGTCATGGATTTCTAACGGTAAGTCGCGAGCGGCCCGATAACAGAACGTCGCGACGACACTGTTATAGTTCGGTCGTCCCCACTTGCCGAATAAATTTGGGAAACGGAACAGATAGATAGTGCGTCCCGTTTTCTCATGTTCCTGTTTTAAGATGTTCTCTGCAGCGAGTTTACTGCGACCGTATGGATTATCTTGCGTCGCTTGAATCGAGGAAGCGAACATGATTGATGCATCATTCTCATAAGACGCCAACGATGCAATCAATCGTTCCGTGAACCCGGTGTTCCCTTCCTCAAAGTCGGTTTCCACTTCAGATCGGTTCACTCCGGCCAAGTGATAGACGAACTCGGCATGTTGGCAATATCGTTGAAATTCGGCTTCTGACGTATTGCGCGTGGATGAGAATACCTCGTAACCTCGTGCGGTTAGCTCAGCGACTAGATTTTTACCGATGAATCCAGTTGCTCCGGTGACAAGAATCTTCATGATACTTTCACCCAGCTCGCGAGTTCTTGTTGAATGTAGGTTAGCGTCAATAACAGCTGTTTCACTTGCTCGACGTTCAACTGTTCCGTGTTGGCCGAGTTGTATTCGCCCTCGACCGTCAAACGCTTGCTACCTTCGTTGAAATATTTATCGTAGTTTAAGTCGCGCGTATCAGCTGGAACGCGGTAGAAACCGCCCATGTCTTCTGCGACGACATTCTCTTCTCGTGTCAACAGCGTCTCGTATGACTTCTCACCGTGCCGTGTGCCGATGACTTTAATTGGATTGTTCGCATGGAACAGTTCAAGTAGCGCCTGGGCCAACACTCCAATTGTAGACGCAGGTGATTTTTGGACCATGATGTCTCCCGCATGTGCATGCTTGAAGGCGAAGACGACGAGTTCGACCGCGTCTTCGAGACTCATTAAGAAACGTGTCATGAACGGGTCTGTCACGGTCAACGGCTCTCCCCGTTTGATTTGATCCACGAATAGCGGGATGACAGAACCCCTTGATGCCATGACGTTTCCGTAGCGCGTACCGCAAATCAATGTCTGGTCCGGTCCAACAGCTTTCGCTTTGGCGACGAACACCTTTTCCATCATCGCTTTGGAAATACCCATCGCATTGATTGGATAGGCCGCCTTATCGGTCGACAGGCAGATGACTTTTTGAACTTGTTGCTCGATGGCTGCGTTCAAGACGTTGTCTGTTCCAAGCACGTTAGTTTTCACTGCCTCTAGAGGGAAAAACTCACAGGAAGGAACTTGTTTCAACGCCGCCGCGTGGAACACATAATCGACACCGTACATCGCGTTGCGCACACTATTCACATCGCGCACATCACCGATATAAAACTTGAGTTTGTCGTCATGATATAGTTTGCGCATGTCGTCCTGTTTCTTCTCATCTCGTGAAAAGATACGGATCTCTTTAATATCAGTTTTCAGGAAACGCTGCATGACGGCGTTTCCGAATGAACCTGTTCCTCCAGTGATCAATAACGTCTTGTCTTTAAACATTGCAAATCCTCTCCTTTGTCATGATGTCGGTTGCTTCTAAAGGTGATGGGAAAGTTGAGTTGGAAACCATTGCAATGATGTTGATACTAACGTGTTACCCGACTCTTTGTGAGAATAGGAAAGAAATGTTTATCATTTTTTTGAAAGATGACATGTCTAATGTTTGTATCTCATGAAAAAAGACACCCTTGCTCAGGATGCCTTCGTTGCATGGCGGACAAATCCACGCAATAATTCTTTTTCGTCATCCCGAAACGTGAAGACCCACAGAAAGATAAAGTAGACGAGACCGAGCACAACAGCTTTAAAGAGGAAGTACATGAGCGAATCGACAGGTAGATATCGTTGGAGCAAGAAGCCGGAAATCCCTAGAAAAATCAAGGCCGGCGCAAGCTTCACATGACATTCGTAGAAGAATCTCCACATGCTCAATTTTAATATGCGAATATACACCATGTTCATGAAAATCACAGTGCCGACCAAGTTACCGACTAAAATGGCGCTTGCAGCACCGATTGCACCATACTGCGGTGACAAGATCAGCGATAGGATCACACTGACCGTCGCGACAATGAGCGACGCGAACGCCCGGTACTTGATTTGATTGAGCGCAATCAATGTCGTATAGGCAATTTCTTGCGTCAACGTAATGATGCCAGGAAGAATGAGTAATAATGCCACTACATAAGAGGGAAAGAAGTCTGGCCCGACCCAAAGTCCGATGAACTCCCGGCCCATCGTCGCAAAGCTGATGATAATCAAGCCGACGATGTATAATTGAATCCGCCCTACGCGGATTAATAGATTATCGAGTTCGGCCTGACGATTAAACGTAGTCATACGCGTGACTTTCGGCAGGAACAGTGACCCGATCGCCGAGGAAATGGTCCAGACATAACCTTCAATCACCATCCCAATCGAGAACAAGGCGATGGAGGCACTGCTCGCCAAAGCTCCGAGGATGGTCGGTGTGATATTTAAAATGAAGCGCTGCGCGATGGCAATCACGGTCGTCCACGAGGAGAACGTGAAGATGTCTCGGTACATCGAACGGCTGTTATGCAAAAAATCAATCGCCGTCTCTGTTTTACGCATGAGATAGATTCCTTTGCCGATAATAATTGACAGACCGACAAGCGCATTAACGAAGACAAGCGCATACAAGCCAAATCCGAATAGGAGCGCACCGACCATCAAGACGACCGTCGATACTTTCTCAATCAAGTTGAACCAGTTGAGGACAACGAATCGTTCATTCGCGATAAAAATCCCGTTGAACGGTTTGGTCGGAAACAAGACGACGATGTAAAAGCCAACCATGATATATAGCACTTGAAGCGTCTCAATCTCACCAGGAGATAAACTCGCATAAATCGTGTCGATCATCATATACACACCAATGAGTACGATCCCAATCAACAGCGCGATGCCTATGAAAAGTTTGAACGCGACCCCGAGAAAGCGAGACGCCCCTTCCGTATCCCCGAGGGCGTGGTATTTTGACAGGAACCGCGACACCGCCGCCTCTAACCCGAAATCCATCGCAAAGATGCTGACGAGCGACAGCGACAACATGTAGAGCCCGTAGTTCGCCTTCCCAATCTCCGCAATCATCCACGGGGTGTAAAACAGACCCGCCAGGATATTGAATCCGATGGCGACGTAAGACATAAGCACGCCAATCTTGATTTGCCGAGAGCTTTTTTGTTCATCAAATTCCACTTTCGTCGTCACCAGATTCCCCTCCTCTTATTTTTGTTGCCAAAAGAACATATAAAGCGGTTCATTGCGGACAAATAAGAGCAGCAGCATCGTGATGGCAACGTAATAGACGAGCAAACGTTCTCGCCGCTCGAATGAACGGAGAAGTTCAGGAATCAGTAGCATGACGAAGATTGAAAAGTACTGGACAATTCGCATCATCGAAGGGTTGATGAACGTTAATGGTAGGAAGCAAAGCGCCAACAGTAACGCATTTAAGTAGTGAGTTACGTTCGGATTGACCGCAATCATTTGTTCACGACGCCAAAGCGAGACAATCGTGATTAAAATCAAAATCATGGAGAAATTGAACGTACCTGCGCCCGTATAGTAGTCATACTCGTCATAACCGCTAATGGTACGGAAGAATTCGAAGAGTGGAACCCTAAAAACGAACAGGAATGGAATCAGCGCACCCATGAACAACAGATAGCGTGATGTAATCGTCTTCGTAGCCAAGAAATAAAACGGAAGGAAGACGAGTGCGGATTGATGAATCGTCGCTGCCAGCAACACGACACCGAGAAATGGCCAAAATCGTCTCGTTTGAATAAAGTAATAGCCGATCAACACGGCAATCGCCGTCGCAATTGTTTGGCGGATACCAGTAATGGCAAAGAACGCGTAAAACAGTGTTGAAAAAATTAGAAAACTGAGTAACGGTTCGCTAGAGTTTCGATAAATCCAAATCCCAAACGGAATCAAGAACAAGAGCGCAACCGTTAACAGGTACCACTGATAATTTTCTGTCGCCAGTTGAATTGTTTTTTGCAATAAGTAATAACCTGGATCTCTTCCGTCAGCGGCGCCAAAGAGAATGCTGACAAAATTGTCACCTAGACGTTCCCACGATATGCCTTTCGTCTCATCAAACATCCATTTGTATTGCATCGTATCGGCACCTACACTGAAATGTCGAAATCCTGATAAAAGTATCCACTGGCACGTCGCAATCGTCACAAACAGCAACTTTCCGTGCTTGATGCCATCATCACGCAGGAGGAGCGCCGCCCATGCAATCAGAAGCAACATATTAATCAAATAGATCCACATATGACCTCCTCCTTTTCCGCTTAACGATAACGAAGGTTCATCATTCCTCGATAGAGCATCAACACGCGATGATAGATGAACGAAGACGTCTGCAATTTCTTTTGTTCGAATTCACTTAAATGACGGTTCCCAGCGAAACGTTTTAATAAATCCTCTCTTACTTCAGGTTCAGTCGAGCGATACACCGCCTTAAATACCGTTTTAATCTGAGGCGTGGTAACACTATTTTGGGCATCAAGTCGTACTAACAGCTGTTCGAAAAAGCGAGCCGTCTCGATTGGCGCGAGGTCAGCTATTTTTTTAGTCTGTTGTTTTTCATGAATGCGTGTCTTCGAGTGTGGAGTCGTTGTCAATTTGAATTGATATCCTGCCAAAGCCATATCAACCCAGCACACCCAGTCCTGAATATATCGATACGTTGTTGGGAATCCTCCCACTTGTTCGAATGCTTGTTTGGGAATAAGTAACGCGCAGCCGCTCAAACAAGCTTTGAGTAAAAGGTAATCAAACATGGCCTCATCCTTGTACAACCCTTTCAACTGTCTTCTTGGACGATGGATGGGAGCCCCTGCTTCATTAATCAGTTTCGTACCACAAGACAATATATAGTTCTGAGCTTGATCACCAAGCTTCTGTAGTTCTTGGACTTGATTGTTCACCTTGTCCGGTTCATAAAGATCATCATGACTTAACCAAGAGAACCATTCACCGCGCATGTTCTCGATACCAAGATTTAGTGCGGTCGATACTCCGCCATTTGATTTTTCATAATATCGAATTTGGTTTCCAAAGCTACGGGCAATAGCCGCTGTCGCCCCGCTGTCTGTCGATCCGTCGTTGACTACAATCACTTCCACACGCTCATACGTTTGAGCGAGGGCACTTTCAATCGTTTCCTTCAAATAGTCCGCTCCATTGTAGACGGGGATGACAATCGAGACGAGTGGGCGTTCCATTGTGGATTCCTCCTTTTTTCGTCGACCAAGCTTTCATACACTCCCAGATAATCCGTCACTCGCTCTTCCATTGAAAAGGAGGTGCGTGCGTGCTCGACACAGGAATCCGTGTAGTGTTCCTTTCCGAGTCTTTTCATTTTTTCGATGGCAGCTATAACGGCCTCTAACCGTTGGGGCTGTATGACTTCACCACATGTAGGTGGAACTAGCTCTGGGTTAGCTGTCGCATCGAGCACAACGACCGGCGTTCCTGAGGCCATCGCTTCCGCGGTCACTTTCCCGAATGATTCTTCGACCGATAAGTTGAGGAACACATCTGCGAGCGCATAGTAGTCAGCCAACTCCTCGATACGATTCGTTGAAGGAATATGAATCACATTCACTGGTAACGTGATGTCGGGAAGGTCTCCGACGAGCAACAATTGTGTTTCCGGCAACGCCTGTGCCACCTGCAAAAAGTCAGACAGTCCTTTCGAGTCGTCCCATGAGCTAGCGACGCCCAGTAGAACGAAACGGTTCTCTAACCCTAGCACCTCACGTAACCCTGATGTGTCCCTGGGGTAGAAAATATCGAGGTCGACCCAGTTGTAAATCCGCCGAATCATCTTTGCATTACCGAGAAATGAAAATCGTGCTTCAATCGTGATCCAATCCGAGACGCCGATGACGGCTAATCGCGAGATGTTTTCGAACCATCGTTTTTTGTCCTGCCACATTTCAGCAGTCCGATCAAGACCCCAACTTGGATTATCAAGCGCAAGTCTAGGGCAGCTCCCGCATCCATCTCGCCAACGCTCACAACCGGTTCGCGTATAATGCGTGCACTTCCCGGTGTAAAACCAACAATCATGTAGCGTCAGTACCGTCGGTGTGTCAGTATGCCTGAGCCAATTAAACAATGTCTCGAGATGGATATAATTGCCGTGGAGGTTGTGCAAATGCACGACGTCAGGCTTGTACGATTCGATATAATCGATGAGTTCTACCGTCGCCCCTTTTGAGAAATAGCCTTGTTTCCCACTCAAGCGAGACAAGAGCGCATGTCGCTTTTGATCGAAGGATGAACCGATGCGGAACCCACTTCCCGTATCTGGACCTGTCGCATAAGCGACGACACTCTCATGCCCATGGGCTACCGCTACAGACGAAATCTCTTTACAAATCCGTCCCGTGCTTTTGTCTTCATGAATGGCATTGATGTGTAAAATCCGCATGATTCTCCCTCCCTTCTTATTCGTACGTATAGGCGTAGTAGGCGTCCTTACCGCCCCGTTCCCGCTTGTTCATAACGATTCCAAGCATGTGAGCACCGGACAAGACAAGCTGTTCTTTCGCCTTTAAGACGAGATCGCGGTTTGAATTGTCACAACCTACGACGAGAATGGTTCCATCGGTCTCACTTGCCAACAGTCGACTGTCCGCAACGTGCATGAGTGGAGGAGCGTCCAAGATAACCAAGTCGTACTTTTCCTTCACCTCATCCAATAGTTGCTTCATCATTGGAGAAGCCAATAACTCAGATGGGTTCGGCGGGATTGGTCCTGCTGCCAGTAAATGAAGTTTTGGCACTTTCGTCATTTGAACCGCACGCTCAAACGATGTCCGTTTAGCGAGGACGGTAGACATACCGGTTTGCCCCGCTAGTTGGAATGTGAAATGCACCGTCGGCTTCCGCATATCACAGTCCATGAGCAACACCCGTTTTCCGAGCTGCGCATAGACGATGGCCAAGTTCGAAGCCGTCGTTGATTTCCCTTCGCCTGGCGACGCCGACGTGACAACAATCGTCTGTAACGTCGCACCAAGTGCCGTGAACTGTAGGTTGGTCCGAATCGTTCGATACTGTTCGGCAATCGGGGATTTAGGATTTGCCAATGTGATGAGGCTACGCCCAGAATCACGATGTTTGTCTTGTCTCTTTGACAGGTGGAACATGTGGGTCATCTCCTTTCGGTTCTTTGGCAACTTCAGCTTTTGCCTTCACCGCTTTGGGATTCATATCCCGTTTTTCAATGACCGGAATTGAACCAATCACCGGCAGAGACAAAATCAGTTCTGCCTCACGCTCATCGTGAATCCGTTTGTCAAACGTATGGCGGATGAGAGCGAGCGCTCCTCCGACCATGAAACCTGCAAGTAGACCAATCGCGGTGTTCATAACGAGGTTAGGAGCAATTGGATCACCGGGTACGACAGCCTCTGATAAAATGCGAACATTGTCGATGTTCATTAAATCAGGAATCTCACTCGCGAATACACGCGTGATGACATTTGCAATTTCAGTCGCCACGACTGGATCCACGTATTGAACGACGATGTTGATGACTTGCGAGTCCTCTTCACTTTCTACCAAAAGAATCTCACTGATGTCTGTCGGTGCTTCAGGCACTCTTTCTTGTACCTCGTTCAAGATAGCTGGACTGCGCATGATGACGCGGTACGTGTTCACGAGCGATAGTGAAGAAGATACTTGGGCACTGTCAATCACGTTCGTACCGGCTTCTTCTTTAGGTACAATCAATACTTGTGTCGAAGCCTCATAAGTCGGTGCAATCACATACTGACTTAAATAATAGGCCGCCCCTCCTCCAATGAGCATCATCAACACGAGAAGTAAAAAGTTTTTCTTTAGAACTCCAAATATTTCTGAGAGTAACATCGTTTGACTTTTCACACGTAAGCCCTCCTTCAGACAAAGTTGCCTATACAATAATCCAATCGAGATAATGAGATTGTTCTATGTCTTTACTTCTTACCCGACGTTCTCTGCAAATCGAAAAGAAATGTCTACCATCTTTTCATGAACTATCACGTCGGCTTATCTTGAAGGAATTGGGAATAGATGCGGCGCATCTCCGTCTTCGAGCGGTCGACGTCGAAAGCCTTGACCGACTCACTGTTGTGGAGCCCCATCTGGTGGGACAAATCAAAATCGAGTTGCATCGTCCGGATTGCTCGAGCGAACCCTGAAGCGTCTTCCGGCGAACACTTATACCCGGTCACCCCGTCAATCGAATAGTCATTGATGCCGTGGACGTTCGACGTGATGAGCGGGAGTCCAGCAGCCATCGCCTCGAGCGCGGCCATGCCGAGCCCTTCGCGTTTCGATGGGAAGACGAAGCAATCCGACGCCTTCATCACTTCGATGACGTCGTCCCGAAAACCGAGTAAAGTGACTTGCCGCTCGAGCCCTAGCTCCCGGATAAGCCGTTCGAGGTGGTCGTTGTTGTCACCCGTCCCGGCAATCAAATAGCGGAGCGTCGGTTCTTTTAGCGAGGCGATGGCACGGATGATCGTCTCGTGATTCTTGTTCTCGTTCAACTCGCCGACCGATAACAAGACAAAGTCGGTGTCACTGTCGATGCCGAGGCTTTTACGCTTCAACGTTCGGTCGATCGTGATCGCCTCGATCCGTTTCGTGTCGACGCCGATGCCGGGGATACGGAACGTATGTGACGTCTTGAACGTCTGTGCCCGTGAGAAGTCCTCCTCATTGATGGTGACGATTGTGTCGGTCAGACGGGCGAGCGTTCGTTCGACTGGATAATACAGCATCCAGTTGAGTGACGGGCTGCCCTTGAAAAAATGGAATCCGTGCGCCGTATACATGCATGGCGTATGCGTCTGGCGGGCGACGAGCCGACCGACGACCCCGCCGATTGGCGAGTGGCAATGGACGAAGTGATAGCGGTTCGCCGTCATGACGGCCTTCAATTGTTGATAGGCACGGACGTGACTGTTCATCCGCTTGATGTCACGCTCGAAATCGATTTGGAACAAACCGACGTTACTATCTTGTAAGTCCTGTTTAATGCGGGCAATTTTCTCAGGCGAATACATGCTGCCCCACTCGAAGTTCGTGGCGACGTCGACCTGATAGCCCATCTCTTGGAGCATCCGAATATTGTCGCGGTTGAAACTCTCAATCATTGAGACGACTGAGGCGACCATAAGCACTCGTTTCATCGTTCTCTCCTCCTCATACACGTTTCCGAAGATAATCGACACCACGCAACATCAAGACGAGCGGCACGGTCTGTTCGTTCTTACAAAGCTGGAAGAACGTCCGCCATTTCACATCGAAATGATGCATGTCCATCTGCGAATAGGCGAGCTTATACTCCTCTTGCCGGAGCACTTGTTTCAGCGACTCGGCCTGGGCGAAGAGTGATTTCGGTGCCGCAAGTTCGTTCAAGCCGATGCCAATCATACTGAGGGCGATTCGATTATAAAGGGCGTGATTGTACTCCTCCCCAAGTTGATGCGTCTCGATATAGCGCATCAAAATATGAAAGAACTGCAGGCGCGAGGAGATGAGGTCTTTGTGATACACACTCGACTCCGATGCAGCATTGGTTTTTCGGTAATGATAGACCGGATAGTCGATGTAAATGAATCGCTGGCAATGCTCCAACGCTTGGATTTGAAAATACAAGTCGACGAACGTCCCGTATGGACCGCCGAACGACAAATGTTTGATGAGGTCCCGATGATAGAGCGTGATGCAATTTGAATTGAGCGCATCCACGGTTTCCGGGCGAGCGAGCTCTTCACCAACGAGTCCGAATAATCGGCGGTGAACATAACGTCTCGTCTGCGCTGCGTCATACGACAAAAAATCCGCCTCAAAGATTCGTTTAGGGAGGGAACGGTCGGTGTATTCACGGACGTACGTGCCCATGACGGCATCGGCACGTCCTGCCTCTGCGTGCTCGACCATTAATCGAATCGCATCTAAGTCGAGCCAGTCGTCACTGTCGATGAACATGATGTACTCACCTGACGCCAATTGTAGGCCACGATTTCGGCAAGAGGAGCATCCTCGATTCGTCTGACTGATGACACGCACCCGTGGATCTTTGTCGTAGCTTAAGGCGATGTCGAGACTATGATCCGTACTGCCATCATCGATACAAATGATTTCGAGGTGTGGATACGTTTGATGGACAAGGCTATCAAGACATTGTCTCAAGTAGGCACTTGTGTTGTGGATGGGCACGACCAAACTGACGAGCGGGGTAAGACTTGGCATGTGGGTCACTCCTTCTAGGTTGTCGTTTCATGATGTGAGTGAAAGGCTATGATTCTATCCTCGTTGTTCCCGTAAGCCCTTTCCCGTAACTCACAAACAGAATGAGTGGTGGATAATCTTTTCGTGAAGTATAAAAAATGAAAAAAGCCGACCCTTGGGTCAGCTTCGCGTGTCAGTTAGGTTGTTCATGTAACAAGTTATGAAAGATATTATCAAACAGCCTCTCATTCACCCGGTCCGACACGTATGAATTGTGCGGGGTGAGCGTCACCCATTCAAAATTATAGAGCGCGTGGTCCGACGGAAGCGGCTCAGTCTCAAAGACGTCCAAGGCGACCCCGAAGAACTTCCCTTCCTCGAGTGCGGCAATGAGCGCCGTCTCATCGATAATCGAGCCGCGCGCGACGTTCAACAGGACGGCGTCTTCTTTCATGGATGCAATCGCCTCCGCATCAATGACATGATACGTATCGTCGGTGAGCGGTAATGCGATGACGATGACGTCACTCTCCGCCAGGACGTCGTGCAACTCATCCATCAACACGTAACGGTCGACAAACGACACTTGTTTCTCGCGATGCCCGACGCCGATGATGGTCATATCGAACGCCCGGAGCCGCGTCGCAATCGCCTCTCCAACGTGACCGAGACCAAGCAAGGCGACGGTCTTCCCGGTCAGTTCGCGCAACCGACGCTCCTTCTCCCAATGCCGATTCGCCTGTTTCTCTCGAAACGCCGCCCCGTGCTTCATGAAGTCGAGCAATTGCCAGACAATCCATTCGGCCATCGGTACGGCGTACGTGTCGCCAGCGTTATAGATGCGGACGTCTCGTTTCTTAAGTTCTTCGAGCGGCAGACGGTCGAGTCCGGCGCTGATGGCTTGGACGAACTGCAGTCGTTTGAAATCCTCACATTGGCGATATTGAAACACATTGTTACAAATCAAGCCCTCGACCTCTGAGACATCGATGTCCGCTACGTCCGCCTCTTCCCGGAGAATCGTCACCGTATAGCCGAGTCGTTCAAGTTTTGCGAGTTGTTCAGGAGTCAACCGCACTCCTGTCGACAGCAAATTCATGACAAAATTCCTTTCCGGTTCTGGATTTCCGCCGTGATGGCATCGACGGTCGAGACGAGGCTCAACCGGTTCAATTCCAACCACTCCGGTGTCGCGTGTTCGAGCTGTTGCTCGTACACCCTAATTTTCCATACCCCTTCTTGGAACATTTGTGCCTGTTTGGCGTCAAGTTTTCCAATCGAACCGACATTACAAAAACTACGCGATAGAATCGCAAGTGACGAACCGAGCCGGACATGCTCGCCAATTACTTTCTCGGACGGGAGTCTCCCTTCCCCGATTCGAGCGATGCCGCCGAATCCATATGGGATTCCCGCCGTCTGTATTTGACGAACGACCGATTCGATTGTACCGTCAGCGAGCGGCTCAAATAAGAAACTTTGTCCGTAACTCAAATGAAGATCATTCAATCCGATATGGATATAGTCGATGCCCGATAATGTGAGCACGTCCGGCATACAGGCAACGGCCTCTTTTGTCTCGCACAACAGACAGACCTTGGCTCGCTTGTCGACAAGTTCGATGAATGTCGCGACTTCGTCGATTGTCTTATAATATGGCAACATGACGACGTCGGCACCACGATTGATCACTTCATTGATTTCATAGCGTGAGCCTTGAAAAATCGGATTGACGCGAACGAGCAGCTCGGCATGCTTCAAGACCGCGCGCAACCGACTCACATCGCGGATTGCGTGGCGTGAAATGACCGTGTCGAGATGACCTTGTCGTTCTTCTTTTCCGTTCAGTTCTAAATCGACGAATACCCAATCGACTCCGTTCTGTTCAGCGAGCAGCGCAATCTCCGGCTGGTTCGTAATGTACATCAATTTTAAAGGCATGGCGAGCACTCCTTCCGTAAGTAGATTACTTTAGGAAAATAGCCCGTCCGAAAAACAACAAAACGGAAATGCGAATAATGCTTTTGCAATCCAAACCTTTCGTATAGTGTTGTTTATTTATCGTCTGCCTCGTTATTTCGGGATGAGACCCTCATGTGGAATATGCTTTGATATCAAACTATTCTCGTAACTTCTTTTTGATTTTGTTTTAAATATGGTGAATCGGAAATAACTAACGTACAGTATAAAATTCGACAGTTTTCGGCAAAAGGGGTGACCAATTATGGAATGGATTGTGATATTTGGTGCAGGCGGTCACGCACAAGTTCTCATCGATATACTTGAACTAATGGGTGTTTATCGGATTGCGGGAATTTACGATGACAGTCCCAGTCTAGTAGGAAAGTTCATTGCTGGGTATCCGGTACTAGGACTGATTGATTCTAAGCTTGTGGCTCAGAAAGGGATTATCGGGGTCGGAGTGAATCACCATCGTGAGAACATTGCCAAAAAAGTTATGAAATACAATCCAGACTTTGAATTCGTCAACGCCGTGCACCCGAGTGCTATTATCGGCAAGAACGTCACCCTCGGCGCAGGAACGGCCGTCATGGCCGGTAGCGTCATCAACCCGAATGCCGTCATCGGTCCTCATAGCATCATCAATACGATGGCGTCGGTCGATCACGACTGTGTGCTCGAACCGTTCGCTTCGGTCGCCCCGGGCGCGCATCTCGGCGGCAACGTATATGTCGGCGCCCGCACGTTCATCGGTATGAGCGCGACAGTCATCCATGGAATTCACATCGGACACGACACGGTCATCGGTGCCGGGGCCACGGTCGTCAAGGACATCCCGAATCACGCCGTCGCCTACGGCTCCCCGGCCAAACCGGTGCGGGGCCGAGTCATGAACGAACGCTACCTGTAAGCAAAAACGAGGCCACCCCGCGCCGGGTGACCTCGTTTTCATTTCAACTCGCGATGCAGCTCGCGGTCGGTGATATAGTCCGGCTCGAGTTTCAAGATAACCCGGTCGAAGGCACGCTGGAGACCAAACATCCCGATGCAGAGCGCTGCGAACAAGATAAAGAAGGACGGACCCGCCGAGCCGGAATCGTACCAGCCGAGAAGCACGTACAGCATGACCAATCCGCATAACGTCAGCCAAAACGGCAACCGAACGAGCCGTTGATACGTCGCACTATGGTTGAACGATGCCCGGATTGACCCAAGTTTCCATTCGCGAATGGCCAACGGAATAACGCCTAGAAATCCGATACCGAGCACGACGAATTCGTATTGGGACACGTACTGGACGAGTATTCCCGTGATGATGGCCGAAGCGGCCCCAATGATGAAGGTCTTCGCATTTCCTTGCCGTGCGTAATCGACAAGGCGACGGACATGTTGTTCACGTCTCATAGTCCTCCTCCTTCTTATTAATCAGGTTATTAAATCTATACGGATAAAAGGTAACGTATGTTTCAAACTAATATTGGAGAAAATATGTAGAATCAGCATTTAAATTCTACATTATTCGACTAATTGTAAGGAGCACATTGTCCTTTCTTCGATTTTAGGTAAATGCAACATCCGTCGATTATAATATTCCTTACGCATTCTTACTTTCAAATCATGAAGGGGCTAGACGATGAACATATTAATTACAGGCGGCTATGGATTTATTGGCAGCACTCTCGCTGAACGATTCTTTAAAGAAGGTCATCACGTACATATACTTGATAATCTCTCATCTGGCACGAAATCAAATATTGATTTCAAACATCGCTTCTTAATCTCGGACATATCCGATCCGAAGTGTGAAGCTTTTTTTAGAACATACTCCTTCGATGTCGTGATCCATTGTGCCGCATCGAATCAACATTCCCATCTATCTCACCCAGTTCAATCGAACGTGAACGGTCTCCTTAATCTATTGACACTTTCAAAAAAATATCAGGTGAAACAATTTATTTATTGTTCGACCTCAGAGGTATATGGAAATCAGAGTGAAGGACTCATTACAGAGACAACAGCCCTTGCTCCAGCCACACCGTTCGCACTTGATCAACTCCATGGCGAAGCGTACTGCGAACAATGGTCTGAATTGTATGGACTTCCAACGCTCATACTCCGATTGGGTCATGTTTATGGACCGAAGCAACATACGAGTTCAGAGAGTTCACTCATCACCACTGTGACCTCTGCCGCTTCAAAAGGGACGAATATTCTCCTAAATGGTAGCCCTGACTGGACATACGACTTCATTTTTGTAGGGGATGTAGCCGATGCCGTATATCGCAGTGTCATGAGTCAATTAACCGGCATATACAATCTATCATCTAGCACTCAAACTTCTCTGCGCCGTTTATCTGAACTTGTCGGTTTGAATGACGTGACATACAGTCATACTGCCAAGACACACGCAGCTCCATTTGAAAATCGCAAATTAAAAACCGACTTAGATTGGGTACCAAAGTATACGATTGAAGAAGGACTGCACGCAACTCGGTTGTACTATGACAAACATGAAGTTGCAACGTCTGTCTCCGACGAGAAGAAATCGACGAAGTTCACCGCGCTCTTCTCGCACCCGTTTGTTCGAATTGCTGAGAATTTAACGTTATTTCTCATCTTTTTTGCTCTCTCACTCATCATGACACCTGTTGTAGATGCACCAGATTATTGGTTTATCTATGTGTTATTAGCTGCCTTACTGTTCGGGAAAACCCAATCCCTCGTAGCCTCGATTTTGGCTGTTGGTGTTCAATTCTATGATCATGCTGCGACCGGTCGAAACATTCTCTCTTTGTTCGTTGATAACTCAATTCTCGCGGTATTTACAATTTACCTATTGATTGGACTAATCGTGAGTTATGTCATGGACCGTCGCAAAATTGAGATTCAGTTTTTAAAAGATGAGTTAGCCGCAACGAGTGAACGTCACCACTTCTTAAATGAGATTTATGAAGAAACACTCGATATCAAAAATCAGTTACATCAACAAATCATTCGTTCGGAAGACAGTATCGGAAGTGTTTATGAAGCGACGCGTGCACTTGACAGCTTAGAGCCGGAAGGACTGTTTGTCGGATCAATTTCTGTACTCGAAAAAACATTGAAGGCTAACCATTTCGCCATCTATTTAGTAAATCAATCTGCTTTTGCACGACTAGCAGCCAAATCAGCCAATCCCGAGTTTCACCCTAAAAATTCACTAGACCTCGAGCAACATTCGCTAGTGAACGAAGTGGTTCAATCTAAAGAAATTGTGTTTAATACAGCGCTCACTCCAGAGGAAGCCATGTTCGGCGCGCCGTTGCTCCGCCAAGGCGAAATATTTGCTGTGATTTTATGTTATCAAGTCCCGTTCCAAAACTTGACGCTGTCCTACCGAAACCTAATCGATGTTATGACGCGCTTGATCAACTCATCGCTCGATCGTTCATTTGGTTATATTGACGCCGTCCAACTTGATCGATACGTCGGAAATACAAACGCTCTGAAACAAGACTATTTCGAACGGATTGTCATGCAAAAAGAACAGGCCAAAGTAGAGTTAAATATCCCTTACACGTTATTACACATTCGCGACTCCCTAACTGATACTGTCCTACACTCGGTAGATGCCACATTACGAACGACAGATTATTTAGGTTATCGTGACGACAATGAACTGTATGCCCTATTATCAAACGCGACGGTAGATGAATCGCAAATCGTTATTGAACGGTTAGCCCAAAAATCAATTCATGCCGAGGTCGTGGAGGACGTATCTTATGTTGAGTAACGCCTTAATCCTCCACTATGTTTTGACAGTGATTACTCTTGTCATCGTCTTCCTCAAACAACGGAAAGATTTTATTCCAATGGCCTTCACGCTGATCGCTTTACCATTTTTCAGCTGGGGAATCATCTACTATTTGCAACGTTCGAAACACGATGCAACAGAACTCCCTGATTGGCTTTTACGAAAAGAGGCCTATGAAGACGTAAGTCTAAGCCTCCCGGATAAATCAAGTGAGACAAATATGATTTCTCTACAAGATGCATTGATTTTAAATACGAATCAAATTAAACGTAAAACACTCATGAACATCTTAAAAAATGATTTCCTCCAACAGGCACCGATGCTTGCAGCTGCTTTGAAGAGTGAAGACAATGAGACGTCTCATTACGCGGCAACCGCACTTCAACAAGCTAAGACGCACCTCTCTAAACAACTGCGTCATCTAGAACGCGAACTCGAAGAACGGCCTGAGGACCCACAAGTTATTAAATCGTATTTACAAATTTTAAAACAGATCATGGATATGGAGTTTCTAGACAGACGGACCCAAATGAAGTATGCCTACACCTATCTCCATGCGCTAGCCAATTTGATTGATGTGGATGACCGTGCCGAAACCATCTATCATGTGGAGCGTATCCAGATGGCACTTTCGCTCGGTGAATATGAGCATGCGCTTCAAGCGAGTGATTTGTTTTTACATCAACATCCTACGAACGAAACGGCCTATTTTGAAGCAATGGCCGTTCATTATGCAATGAAAAATGTAAAGCGAGTCCACGAAATGATTCATCTGCTTCGCTCCTCTGAAGTACGTTTATCGCCGGATGGACTCAATCAACTACGATTTTGGATATAGGTGAAAACAGTGAAACATGCGTTCAAACTTGAAAAAGGATTATATATTATCGGAGTATTTATCGCCGTATTAGGTGTTCTATTTGTTTTGATTCGATCAGACTATGTGCTAAAGCTACCTTTGTTTAACGAGTCATCCGTTAGTGCAATTCGCACCCAATCGATTGACCCTAATAAAGACGGTACAATCGATTCGTTTTTGATTATCAACAGTCAAAAAGAAACGCGCCTTAGTTCATCTCTACAAACACGGCTTGAAGGCATCGGTAAACGTGTGACCGTGTCCTCGATTGAAAAGCTAACGAGTCTACCCGAAGCCACAACCGTCATCATCGCGACAGAGCGGCTCGACTTGTTACGTGACCGAGACATTCTCTTAAATTATGTAGGCAAAGGGGGAACTATCTTTTTTGCGACGAGACCTTCTCCAAGTCCCCGTTTCATGGAGATATACCGTCACGTCGGTTTGATTGAGGTGGGTAACTTTGTCGAGACGACCGGAATTCAATTAACGAATCCGTTTTTCGGTGCCTCTGACTATCAAACGTTCGAGACCGAAGAGCTGATTAATTCGTCCCTATCCGTTCGTCTTGATCCGAACGCGACATTACTCGCACGTTCGAGCCAAGATGTCCCGCTGCTTTGGCAAACCGACTATCAAGCCGGTCGTTTCATTTTCTTCAACGGAACGATGATGGAGGATCCTTTAGAACACGCCTTGTTCTTTGTTGGTCTGTCACACACAGACCCAATGCTACGCCCTATTTTGAATACGAAAATCACAGCGTTACATGGCTTCCCGTTTCATAGCTCGGACGAAAGAAACATCTCATCCTCGATGACAGATCGAGACTATTATCGAAATATCTTTTGGGCAGAACTCCAGCGGGTGGAAGCTAAGTATGACTTGAACTACGTGATGGCTACGGCAAGCCCGTCTTTGAATCCCCAACTAGAGACGTCTGCTTACTCCGAAGATTTGGCACTCTATGGACGCGAGACGTTACGGTCGGGTGGTGAGGTCGCCATTATATCGGCCCCTGAAAAACAGCAAGAAGGTTGGTATAAGGCCAATAGTCAACAACTCCAATATGCGCTTCCAGGTCTCACCGTCAAAACCGTTCTTGCTACTTCACCGCTCGACGAGACGCGGCTCAACAAATCCTTTTCAGATGTGACTGTAGCCCTTGGCGGTACCCAATTCCCTACCATGCAAGAGGACCAATTGCGACTCCCTTCTGCTCCTAGCGACTTCACCAACACAGACTTGACGAAGTGGTATACGTTTAATGAGCTCGTCTCGAGCGGACTCATCTCCACACAAATCATGCCTCAAGCCGTCACGTCAGAAGAAGGTGGCGAACAATTTCTGGCTTCTTTTAAAGACAGTCATGAGATGCAACAACGAGAAGTACCATGGCTCCGCTCCACAAAAGCGTCAGACGTAGCAGACAACCATCACTTCTTTAACGGCTCGATTTATACGAAAAAAACAGATAACACCTACACGTTCACGCTTGACGAAGGATCGGATGAAACATTCTTTTATTTCACGACACCCATCCCGGTAGCGGACTACACCGATTGTCAGCTTGAATCAATCGGTCCAGGTTTATACCTCGTGAAGTCGGAGTCGTTATCGTTCACGATTCAATTGGAGGAAACGATATGAAAATTTGTCTAATTTCAGAAGGGGCCTATCCTCACGTCACAGGTGGTGTCTCGAGCTGGATTCAATCCATCATTACGCAAATGCCTGAACATGACTTCATCGTTTATTCGATTTCCGCTAAAGAATTAAAAGGCGCGAAGCCCAAATATACGCTCCCTCCGAATTTGATTGAATTGCGAGAAATTCATCTCGGGGATTACTTGGATCAAGCCATCGTGACCGGAAAACGTTACAAATTGACTGAAGCCGAACGGTTGGCCTTCCTCTCCCTTATGTCTAACCGTCAGACCGATTGGGATGTCCTATTCAACTTCTTTACGAGTGGCCGAATCGATTCGGTTATGAACTTTTTAGGAAGCAAAGATTTTTATGACATCGTCACCATCCTGTGTGAAAAACGTTTCATGCAAGTTCCGTTCACGGACATGTTTTGGGCGCTACGTTCGATGTTACTTCCGCTCTTCGTCTGCATCGATCAAAAAGTGCCCGTTGCCGACGTCTATCATAGCGTGTCGACGGGATACGCCGGCGTCTTAGGGGCACTTGCGAAGTATCAGTACGGAAAACCATTGCTTATCACAGAACATGGGATTTATACACGTGAACGTGAAGAAGAAATCATTAAGTCCTCATGGATCAAAGGCTACTTCAAGGATGTATGGATTGATTACTTCTACAGTTTATCCAACTGCGCCTATCAATACGCCGACGACGTCAGTACTTTGTTCGAAGGGAATCGTGAAATCCAATTGGAGCTCGGTTGCCCCCCAAACAAGACGTTTCTCATTCCGAACGGTATCGATGTCGCTCGATTTTCGCCCGAACTCCGGGCGACACGACCTGGGATTCATATCGGGGCCATCGTACGTGTTGTCCCAATCAAAGACATCAAGACGATGTTACAGGCGTTCGCGCTTGTTCAGGAGACCTTCCCTGACTCCAATTTTTATATCATCGGTCCCTTGGACGAAGATGAAGATTACTACGACGAGTGCCTCGACTTAATCGACACACTTGATTTACAGAACGTACATTTTACTGGACCTGTCAACGTCACGGACTACTTGACGTTCATGGACATTCTTGTCCTCTCAAGCATTAGCGAAGGACAACCTTTGGTAATTTTAGAGGCGCTTGCGATGGAGATTCCCTTTGTCTCGACCGACGTCGGAGGGTGCCGTGAACTATTAGAAGGACCAGAAGATCACTACGGTCCAGCCGGCGCAACTGTCCCTGTCATGCATTTTCACCTACTGGCGTTAGAGATCATAAAATTAATCGAGCGCCCGGAATCGAGAATGACATATGGACAAAATGGGCGGGAACGCGTCCTCAACCGTTACACGCTCCACATGATGATTGACCGTTATAAATCTTATTACGAGAAAGGAGAACGTCATGGCCGGAATCGGATTTCAACTGAAGCGTCTGTATGACCAATCTAGCTTTTTCGGACAACTCCGCGCCTATGGATATTCCTCGATTACTGCGGTCGGTCCTATGTTTTTATCCATACTGTTAATCACAGCATCACGCGAATGGCTTCTCTTTTTGGACGTCGCCGCAACAGAGATTAACATCTATATGGCAGCGGTCCAATACACATTTATCTTCTCTCAATTGCTGACTGGTGGCTTTTTGTTCACGATTTCTCGGTTCGTAGCCGATCAGACGTTTTTAGAGAAAGAAGAGCACGTCTTGTCGTCTTTATACGGACTCATCAGTCTCGTCGTCTTAATCGGGTTTGTGATGACGGTCGTCTTCTACGCCGGGTCTCCGCTACCTTTCAGTTATAAGCTCGTGACGTATTTATACTTCACCCAGCTCTCTGTCATTTGGATTTTATCGATGTATGTATCCGCTCTGAAAGACTACAAAAAAATCGTCAAGAGCTACTTACTCGGAACGATTGTCGCGGCATTTTTCATTTGGCTGTTGACGGGACCACTCGATTCAGCGACACCGACCTCGGTCTTCATCGGACTAAACATCGGCTTTTTTATCATCTTGATTCGGTTATTCCGAGACATCCACAATTACTTTCAAGTGAACGATCGTAATTACTTTTATTTTCTCGTTTATCTCGAGAAGTACCCGCTCCTGTTTTTAATTGGTGTTGCCTATTATTTTGGTTTATACGGACATAATTTGGCGACTTGGTTTGGAGACCGGGCCATCGTTGTCGGGGAGACCTTCTTAATGGCGCCTTATTATGACACTCCGGTGTTCTACGCCTATTTGAGCGTCTTGCCTTCTCTCGTGTTGTTTATGGTCACGCTCGAGACGACTTTTTATACGACGTATAAAAAATATTACGGTCGGATTTTGAACGGATACCCGTACAAAGATATTCAGAACGCAAAACAAGAGATGTATCGAACACTTGGTTCCGAGCTCTTGTTCATGGCTCAAGTTCAAATGTTAATCACGTTCATCTTCTTATTTTTAGGTGTGCGTCTGCTTCCCTTCCTAGGGATGACGCAAAACCAAATCGATATTTACATTATCGTGGTACTCGGTAGTTGGTTCCTCAGTTTGATCATCACGTTCTTCTTGATTTTGCTTTATTTTGACGAACGTCGCGCTGCCATCAGTTTGACTGGATTTTATGCGGTGGCGAGCTTCACGACTACCCTGTTGTTTGTACTCGGTTTCGATATGTACGGCGTCGGCATGTTCCTCTCCTCCGTCCTCGGGTTTCTATGGGGAGCTCGTCTGCTCATCCGGAGCTTAAATGACATCGACTATACCACGTTCTGTTCACAGCCGATTGTCTACCAAAAAATCACGACGAAAACCGAACGATTCTTGCGACGAATCGGCAGCTTGTCATGAAAGAAGGAGTTAATTAATGAAACGGTTGCCTTATCCGAAAACGACAGTCAGTATCATCTGCTTATTTTTTGTTTTGCTTGGCCTTCAAGCCATTCTAAAGTCTCCATCGACATCGACGTCGACATCAGCCTCATCGACTGTCACATCGCCCGAGGCAAAATTGTCCGAAACGTCGTTCGCTGAAGACAAACGGGTGTATGCCAGCCATGATGGCAACCGGCTTGAGCACGTATACGTCACTGTGTTCGACCAAAAGTCGGTACCGGAAAACGACATCACTCTGTATGATTTAAATGAATCGTATAAACAGTATAGCAACCTCGAGAGCGGTCCGAAGCTGTTCGTCCATTTTGAGTCAGGCGATGCTGAGGGTCCTGATTCCCTCAACTTATTTGATGACGCGACCGTCAATGCCACCATCGAACTACGGGGGCGATCGAGCCGTTTAGAACCACAAAAGTCGTATAAAATCCGACTCCAAGACAGCGCCGGGCTGTGGTACGGCCAAAGTGTACTGAATTTAAATAAACATGCGGACGACCGGACACGGGTTCGCAATCGTTTGGCCTTCGCCTATTACGAACAACTCGATGATATCTCAAGTTTGCGTACCAACTTCGTTCAATTGCATGTCCGCGATATGACGGATCCGAGCCAGGCTGACGAATTTGTCAGTTACGGCCTCTATACGCATGTCGAACAACTGAATGAGGAGGCGCTCTCTGCGCGCGGATTGAACCCAGATGGTCATTTGTACAAAGCAGAAAATTTTGAGTTTCATCGCTACCCGGATGCCTTAAAAGCGAAAGACGATCCGACTTATGACAAAAAAACATTCGAGTCGGTGCTCAAAATTAATGGTTCGGATAATCATGAAGAGTTGTTGACCATGCTCGATGATTTGAATGATTTATCCAAACCGTTCGACGAAGTATTCGACACCTATTTCGATGAGGACAATTACTTAACATGGCTTGGGACGAATATTTTGTTTGGTAACTATGACACGATGTCGACGAACTATTATTTATATAGTCCGCTCAACTCGGAAAAATGGTATTTCATGCCTTGGGACTTCGACAAAGCACTCGGACGAGATACTGAACGGACGGACGTCATGCCAAGTTGGCAACAAGGTGTCCAACGTTACTGGGGAACTGTCCTCCATCGCCGTTATTTAAAAGACCCGGATCACGTCGAGGCACTGAAGACAAAAATGGAGGAATTGACGCGCGTCATCAATGCGGACAATACGAAACGATTGATTGATGGATTCTATCCGGTTGTCGCCCCACTCGTCACGAGTGAACCAGATATTCGCTTCTTAAGCGTCGAAGCAAAAGATTATGCGACGAGTTATCGTACACTCGAAAATATCACTTCGAAATATCATAAAGATTTTATTCGATCTCTCGAAAATCCAATGCCGATTTTCCTTAACCATGCTCGTGAAGGGAAGCAAGATGTCTTCCGATGGGATGCTTCATACGACATCCAAAACGATGAGTTACGATATCACTTTGAATTGAGTAAATCTCCTGATTTTTCGACGCTCGTCACCGAAAAGCAAAACATGACGACGTTTTCTCAGTCGATTCCAAGCCTTGACCCCGGTCGTTACTATTGGCGTGTCACGGTCACAGACGCGGAAGGAAATACACAAATCCCATTTGACTATTACCGTGATAACGACCGTACGATGCATTGGGGAGTCCAACAAATTGTCATACCAGGAGCAAAACCATGAAGCGATTCCGGCACGAACTCAAATACTTTATTAATGAAAAAGATTACGCGACCCTTCGCGACAAAATCAGTCTCGTCCTGACCCAAGACCGGCACTCCGTCAGTCGGGACGGCTACTTGATTCGCAGTCTTTATTTCGACAACGTGTATGATCACGATTTGATTCAAAAGAACAGTGGAATCTTCCGCCGTAAAAAGTTTCGGATTCGAACGTACAACTACTCAGAAGACGTCATCAAGCTCGAGAAAAAAAGTCGGCAAGGTGAATACATTTTAAAATCCTCTGTCCCGATTACGCGTGAAGAATATGAACAAATCTTAGACTGGGACTATGACTTCTTGTTGAAGAAAACAGGGCAGCTATACCAAGAGTTTTACTACTATCTGACGAGCTCCCAAATGCGTCCCCGTGTCATCGTCGACTATGTCCGTGAGGCATACGTCGGGACCCTCGGCAATGTCCGGGTCACGTTCGATAAAGAGCTTAGCTTCGTCACGAACAGTGTCGATTTGTTCGAGAAGCACCCTGTATCGGAAGAAGTACTCGACTATCCAAAGACGATTTTGGAAGTGAAGTACGATGAATTCTTGCCGGAGTATGTACGCCAATTATTGCAGTTAGAGTCACACCAACGATCTGCCATTTCGAAGTATGTTCACTGTCGGATGGCCAGCATTCGTTATCATGGATTATGAAAGAGTGGAATCAATGGATACAACAATAAACTTTAACGATGTCATTAAAAATAGCTTCTTAAACGAATTTACCTTCGGAAATTTATCAATTATCGATGTGATGTTAGGATTGTTGACCGCTTTTATTGCCGGCGGCTTCATCTACCTCATCTATAAAATGACATACCGAGGTGTCCTGTACAGTCCGAGCTTCAATGCCACGTTGCTCGTCATGACGATGATTACGTGCCTCGTCATTATGACCATTTCGACGAACGTCGTCTTATCACTCGGGATGGTCGGTGCACTCAGTATCGTCCGTTTCCGGACAGCCATCAAAGACCCGTTCGACGTCGTCTTTATGTTTTGGGCAATCGCGGCCGGCATCTCGAGTGGCGCCGGACTCTACTTTTTGACGTTGTTCGGCGCGGTTGTCGTCGGAGCTGTCATCTTCATGTTGTCCCGGAAAAAGCATACCGATACGCTTTATCTTCTCGTAATCCATTACTATGAAGATGGGAACGATGAAGTACGACGTGAACTGCAGCAACTCGATTACACGCTCAAATCAAAAATCGTTCGGAAAGATGTCGTCGAATTGACGGCGGAGTTACGCTTGAAAATCGACAATACAGCTTTCATGAACCGACTGAACGATATTGAAGAAGTCCGCGACGTCTCACTCGTCCAATACAACGGAGACTACGCCGTATAATCCAATCCAATGGACTCGCCTCATGGTGAGTCCATTTTTGTCTAAATAAAGAAATCTGAAAATTCCTAAATGTAAGCGTTGACATTTTGTTTTGGCACGTGCTACATTTCAAGTATCAAATAACAACTGAACGGTCTCCTGCGCAGGAATGTTACCTTTAGTGGGCATAACCTGACTCGAGTCAGATGGTAGACGTGATTTCACGTATCTCATCTGACACGGGTCAGGTTTTTTATTTGACGCGAACGTAAAATCCAATGGAAAAGGAAGGTATGGACATGAAATACGAACAGCTCGCACGCGACATTATCCAGCAAGTCGGCGGCAAAGAGAACGTCAACAGCGTCGTCCACTGTATCACCCGTTTGCGCTTCAAATTAAAAGACGAGAGCAAGGCCAACACGGAAGCCCTCAAAAACATGGATGGTGTCGTCACCGTCATGAAGAGCGGCGGCCAATACCAGGTCGTCATCGGTAATCACGTCCCCGACGTGTATAAAGCCGTCGTCGAAGTCGGCGGTTTCCAGAACCAGTCACCGATTGAAGAAGAGAAAGGTCCGAAAGGATCATTATTCAGCCGGTTCATCGATATCATCTCTAGCATTTTCACTCCTGTCCTCGGCGTCTTGGCCGCGACCGGGATGATCAAAGGGTTCAACGCCCTCTTCGTCGCTCTCGGTTGGCTCGACGCCACATCCGGCACGTATCAGCTGTTGAACGCCATCGGCGACTCGTTGTTCTACTTCTTCCCAATCTTCCTCGGCTATACGGCCATTAAGAAGTTCGGTGGCAGTCCGTTTATCGGGATGGCCATCGGGGCGGCGCTCGTCTATCCGACGCTGTCGACACTCACGGCCGGTGACCCGCTTTACACCGTTTTCGCCGGCACCATGTTCGAGTCACCGATCCATATCACGTTCCTCGGTGTGCCGGTCATCTTGATGACATACTCGACATCGGTTATTCCAATCATCATCGCGGCGTTCTTCGCAGCGAAGCTTGAGAACTTCTTGAAGACGGTCATTCCGGACGTCGTCAAAATGTTCATCGTTCCATTATTGACGTTGCTCATCATCGTTCCGCTCACGTTCATCTTAATCGGACCAATCGCGACATGGGCCGGTATGTTGCTTGGTAGCGCCACGGTCGCCGTCTACAACTTGAGCCCGCTCATCGCCGGGATCTTCCTTGGCGGTCTCTGGCAGGTGTTCGTCATCTTCGGCCTACATTGGGGACTCGTCCCGGTCGCCATCAACAACTTGACGTCACTCGGGGCAGACCCGGTACTCGCACTCGTCTTCGCAGCCTCATTCGCGCAAATCGGTGCCGTACTCGCAGTCTTCCTTCGCATTAAAAATCAAAAGATCAAAACACTCTCGATCCCGGCCTTCATCTCAGGAATCTTCGGGGTCACCGAGCCGGCCATTTACGGGGTCACGCTCCCACTCAAGAAACCGTTCATCATGAGCTGTATCGGTGGTGCCGTCGGTGGTGGGATCATGGGCATCATGGGTACACAAGTGTATATCATCGGTGGACTCGGCGTCTTCGGATACCCGTCAAACATCTCACCGGAAGGCATCACGACCGGCTTCTATGGTTCACTCATCGGGACGGCCGTCGCCTTCGTCGTCGGTTTCGTCTTGACGTACTTGTTCGGTGGCGTCAATAAAGCGGTCGCCGCAACACCACAACCAGAAGTCACACCAGTCTCACAAGAAGTATCAGCGACGAAAGTCGGCCAAGAGCAAATCCTCAGTCCACTTGCCGGCAACGTCGTCAACTTGAAAGATATCTCGGACGTCGCCTTCTCATCGGGCTCACTCGGCCAAGGTGTCGCCATCGAACCGACGGAAGGCAAGCTCGTCGCCCCGGTATCTGGGACGGTGTCCGCCCTCTTCCCAACGCATCACGCCATCGGTATCACGACCGAGACCGGGGCTGAGGTGCTCATCCATATCGGTATGGACACGGTTCAACTCGAAGGCAAACACTTTAAAGCACACGTCACGCAAGGCGAATTCGTCGAGAAAGGACAGCTGTTGATCGAGTTCGACCTCGACGCAATCAAACGCTCTGGCCGTGCCCTCACGACACCGGTCATCGTCACGAACCGGAAAGTGATTTCACCGAGCCGGGCCACAAACGTTCGCTCAGGCGAAGCCTTGTTTGTCATCAACGAATAAATGTGGGAGGGCCCGTCCCTCCCCTATCTGAGAAAGGATGGATTTAATGAGTTTTCCAAACGGATTTTTATGGGGCGGCGCCATCGCCGCGAACCAAGCTGAAGGTGCGTACTCAGAAGGTGGAAAAGGCTTGACGACGGTCGACTTGTTGCCGACCGGCAAGAAGCGCTTCGACGTCATGTTCGGTGACTTGCCGTCACTCGAGCCGGTGCCGGGCGAGTTTTATCCTTCACACGAAGCAATCGACTTCTATCACCGTTATAAAGAAGATATCGCGCTGTTCGCCGAGATGGGATTCAAGGCGCTCCGCCTGTCGATCTCATGGGCCCGTATCTTCCCGAACGGCGACGACGCCGAGCCGAACGAGGCCGGGCTCCAGTTTTATGACGACGTCTTCGACGAACTGTTGAAGCACGGCATCGAGCCGGTCGTCACGATCGCCCACTTCGACGTACCGGTCAGCCTGATCCAAAACTACGGAAGTTGGCGCAATCGCCGTGTCGTCGACTTCTTCGAGACGTACGCGACGACGCTGTTCACCCGCTATAATGGTAAAGTGAAATATTGGATGACGTTCAATGAGATCAATATGCTGTTACACTTGCCGTTCATCGGCGCCGGTCTCGTCTTTGCGGACGGCGAGGACAAGCAGCAAGTGAAATATCAGGCGGCGCATCACCAGCTCGTTGCGAGCGCGAAAGCGGTCAAGGCGGCGCACGCCATCAACCCCGACATGCAAGTCGGCTGCATGCTCGCGGCCGGTCAGACGTATGCCTACTCGTGCAACCCGGACGACGTCTTGGACGCGATGGACAAGGACCGTGAATCGTTCTTTTTCATCGATGTCCAGTCGCGCGGCGAGTACCCGGGCTATGCCAAACGTTTCCTCGACGAAAACGGCATCACGCTCCAAATGGAAGACGGCGACCTCGAGTTGTTGAAACAGCATACGGTCGACTATATCGGCTTCAGCTATTATGCGAGCCGGACGACGAGCACGGACCCGGAAATCAACGCATCGACCGAAGGCAACATCTTCAGCTCGCTCGAGAACCCTTTCCTCGAGAAGTCGGAATGGGGCTGGACAATCGATCCGACCGGCTTCCGCATCACGGCGAACCAGCTGTACGACCGCTACCAGAAGCCGTTGTTCGTCGTCGAGAATGGACTCGGTGCCGTCGACGCGCCAGACGCGAACGGCTACGTCGAAGACGATTATCGCATCAACTATATGGCGAAACATATCGAACAGATGCATGAGGCCATCAAGGACGGCGTCGAGATTCTCGGCTATACGAGCTGGGGCCCGATCGACTTGGTCAGCGCCTCGACCGGCGAGATGAAGAAACGTTACGGCTTCATCTACGTCGACAAAGACAATGAAGGTAACGGGTCTCTCACCCGTTCGAAGAAGAAGAGCTTTGATTGGTACAAGCAAGTTATCACGACGAACGGCGAAAATGTGACGCCTACTGTCAAAACCACATAAGCATGCGAATCGAACCGGTCCCGTTGACTGGTTCGTTTTTTTGTTAAAAAGATTTTTACCGTAAACGCTTGTCCACGCCATCCGCTCGATTTATCCGAACCAACTGTTATGGCTGACTGTGCGACGCTTGAGGATTGTATCGAGGCGGATCGACTCGGCTTCGACTACATTTCGACGACGCTGCACGGCTATACGGCCGAGACGAACGGCTCGCTCCTCTTCCACGACGACTTTAAGTTCTTGAAGGACGTGCTCGATCACGTCACACAACCGGTCGTCGCCGAAGTAAATATTCTAACGCCTGAGATGGCGAAACGTTGCATGGACCTCGGTACACACGCCGTCGTCGGTGGCGCCATCACACGGCCACAACAGATTACGGCACGGTTTGAAGAGGCGATGTCTTCTTCTGCTACACCAAAATAAGCAAAAACGTGCTTCGCTCCAATTCGATGGAGTGAAGCACGTTTTTGCTTATTTTTATAAGAAGAACACACCAAACGAGATGACGGGGGTCTAGAAGTTCAAAGAGCGGGTCTAATAACTTGAAATGGAGAACGGTACCACCGAGAGTTTCTTCGTAGTTATCAAGTCCTTGCCCTGCGTTTCAAAGAAGAGTTCGATGACATGAATCACTTCAAACGAGAGCTCGTGCGTTCTATCGAACACTACGACTAACGTCAAATCAAGAGACGACTAAAAGACTGAACCCGGTAGAATATCGGACCCAGGTCCTCTATACGCCATTTCACAAAAGGTAATCCTTTCGTGTGAATTTAAGGGATTTCTATTGTTACATTAACTTATAGAGCTATTAAACATTTTTACTGCTGTTCCATTTACTTCTCGTCTACCGCAATTTTTTTTATCGATGAACTCAAACACATCCCCTTCTCGCCCAGTAAAAAAGTAAGCCATTTGTCTACACAACAGTATTACGGCCCTTGTTAGACAAGTTTCCCAATAAGGATTATAAGAACTTAAGCTTGGATTATTAGCAAGATTAAGTTCTTGGGAAGGATTGATAGTACGAGACCTTGATATGGCATTTAAGGTACCGGGATCGCTGAACTCAACTCTCATAAGATTTATAGCTGCATCTCTTGCGGTCTGGTTGCAACTGTAAAGATAATTGTCTATTTCTTCGCCCATTCCGAAACTATCAACAATTTGCATAGCACCGTCTAACCAATCTTGGTATGCCATTAATCCGTAAGCTAATTCCAAATTATCAAATGGTTTATTCGGTCTATATGATTGCATAAACATTCCAGCCCTTTGTATCTCAAGAATAATCTGTTGCTCAACATTATTCAAAATATCATCCCCTATTTTGTTATTGAATATCTCTTATCCAGATATGGATGATTCGATAATTTATAATTCTGGCTTAGACTGGCTTTGTCCTTCTTTTCATTTTTTAAGATTCACAAAATGTGTCTTTAGTGTTAGTAGCATATCTTTAAATTCCGAAAAAGTAGCTAATGTATCAATTTCAACTTTATATTTTTCCGAAATTTTTTCGAGATCTATACCTGTATGTACATTCACGCTATTTAAAAAATCATCTTTGAAATAATTAAGGTTAATCAAATAGAATTTTAGAAAATCTAAGCGAACTGCAAATAGTTCCATACGTCTAAAAAAGACAGGCCGTTTCAGGGAAGGAATCAAAGTTGTCATCTGCTCAAAATTCTGTTGGACTCCTACTAGTCCATACAATGCCTCTTCTAAATCGCCGTCTTCTTTTATCCGTTTAGACCAAATAGTATTAATGTTTTCTTGTAAATCAATTTCTATGTCATGTAAATCATCCATCAATTGAAAAATTGCTCCCATGCCAAAGAAGTGTCGAAATGCCATTTTGTCTAATTCCCCTAAAGCCACATATCCATAAAAAGCAAAAGCATAGCCACCTTTATTTAAAGAAATTTTAATAATATCTTCCTCTGCCAAGTTTCTACTCTGTTGATCTAACGAATTAATTTGCCATTCGTGAAGCTTTAACAAAATTTCGACTAATTCAGGATGAGATGATACAGGGTATTTTGAATAAATAATATCGATTAAGCGGAACACTGCGTTTACATCTTCAAACTCACTTGAAATCTCTTCTCCCTTTATTTTTTTCTCCATTTGAATAATCATTTCTTCAGTGACTTGATTTCGATCAATAAAATCATCCTGAGCCGGATGGATAGCAGAAGCGGCAAACATGACTTCTCGTAAATCTTCAGGTAATAATAATTTCCCTGTAGTAATGACACCATGTATATATAAATTGAAATAGTTAAATAGACATCGCTGTTCGCCGTCTTCAACATAGGAAATATCATACTTATCGCTATACCGTATCAAGTCTTCAATACATTCATAGATGATATACCATATCGCAACAGCATAATGCTCCACTTTGGGCTTCCAAAATGAACGATGTGATTTATCGATATAACGATTAATCATCCTTAAAATTTCTTCTATTTCTATGGTGTCTGAATGAGAAATATTGCTGATCTGTTCATCCAATGCTTTAATGGCTTCTTCATTTTTTTCTAATTCTGGAATAGCAAAATAATCGAATAGGCTTACCTCTTTCGTCTCAATTGCTTCAAAGTATGCATTAGAAAAAGATTGCGTGATAAATGCCGCTTCTTCTGCAAGCGTTAAGTGCGCAGCTGTAACTTCCCCGTTGTCGTTATACATAGAAATCGCAAATTCTGCCAACCGATCAATCGAACTACTACTTAAATTAATATCATTTTGTTCCAGGTGTTTATCAATTTGAATCTCTTCATTTAAGTGTCTGCGTAATTTGAATTGCTCAAGCATAGAAATTTTTTTATTAAAATCACGTTGCACCCACTTCATATATAACTTCTTAAACAAGTATTTCCTTAATTTTTTCATTAGTCACTCCTGTTAAATATTCACTTATAGCTTTATTTACAATCGAAGCGGACGTCTGGAGACATCCGCTTCACAATCATTTAAAAATCAAATCGTAGCTTAATTGTCTCTTGAATAAGAGTTTCATCTTGACAGTATGTGCTACCTTCATTTCTAAAATACTTGTCTTCGCCCCCTGAATAAGATAAGAAATTGAAGCTACCATTAATGTAGTGAACGTCATCACAGATAAGTAATTTTTCATGGGTTTGACCAAACTTTAGTCCAAACAAATCATCATAAGGTTCAGCAATACGAATCAGTTCGTTCGCAATTTTTTGTGTGTTTTTATCACGATAATCTTGATTCTCACTTGTGAAATCAGCAATCCCGCAAATAATACGAATTTTTACACCACGCTTAAGTAAGTTCTCTAAATCGCGCTTAAATTCGCTATTGATAACATAGTTATTCATCCACGGACTAATGATGTATAAGGATTTTTCTGCATTCTTTAAGTACTCGAGAAATTGTTCACGAATTTTGTAATTCATAATGTACCGTATTGAAATATCTTTTGGTGCTAAATGTTCAATGTTTTCTAATGACTGTCGGTATTCTTCAATTTGGGCCAGTTGGAGGGACGTGTCTTTATTCACTTCCTCTAAAGGCTCTACATGCTCAATCTCCTCAATCATCTCTATACTTTGACCTGTATTTACTTCGTCTATATTCTGTTGACTGATTCGTTCCACCCAAGTCTCATCGTTAACAACTGTCGCCAATCGTGTACTAAGCATTTCATTGGCATAATTTTTTAATGCTGTTAAAATCCCATCGATTGAAACCTGTTCCGGTCCATCAACAAGTAAATCAGCAAAATATCCATCCTCTGCTAATTCCATAATGGATTCTGTGACTTGTTGGTCAACAAAGTCTTTGCCACATGGATCATGAGCAATTAACTTAAATTCATTTGCGTCATTCTGAAAAACAAGTACACGGTATTCGTGGTAATAGATTTCTCGGTCTGCTAGTAATTCAAAATGTTCAATATTCACAATACTTTTAGACGTAATCTGTTCTTGTTCTGCTTGATCTGTTTCATCGATTTTTTCAATCGTTTGACGAGCAAGCAACTGAAAATGCAAGTCTGATTCATACTTTGGAAAAACAGTCGGAGTAATAATCAACTGGTCTTTCTCTTTCGAGATTTCCTTAATTTTTTTAAACCGGTGTTCATGAGAAGTCGAGAAAAAATCTAATTTGTACTTATCTCCTAGACCGTCATAGTACCAGTCGGTCATCATTGTTTTCGGTTCAAACCGTGTTCTTTTTTCAATAAGAGTTTTTCCAAGTTCAGTAAACCTGTAAAATATTTGACTGTCCTCAACCCGTTCCTCTAGATAGTCACTATCTAATAAGGGGGCAATCACCATATCAAATACTTCTTCATCCAATGCTAAAACAAACATGATTTTTGATTTAGTTGCAATACCGCGCTCAATGCATTTACAAACAAAATCTTCTGTCATCGTTAATTCAGTTTCATACAAATAGTTCATCTGTAGAGTCACTTTAAAAAACGGAATCCAGACACTATAGGAGCCTTTTAAGCGATAGTCATCCATAAACTCTTCGTAACGTTCATGGATCTGTTCTATTTTCATTAATTCCATACAGTTTCACCATCTTTCAAAAAATCATTCGCATGTAAAACCGTATTCCGTTGTTCTGAATCGTTAATCATGCTATTGATTTTGAAAACTTTTGATTTATTACTACGAATAAAATCAACATTACCCACATAAATAGATAATTCTTGCGCCCGTGATAATGCTACGTTCATGCGCGAATCCTGACGAATGTGACCTACAATCCCTTGTTTATTGTTACGTACAAGGCTATTAATGATAATATTCTTTTCTCGCCCTTGGAAGGCATCCACTGTATTGATTTCAATATCAAGCATCGGATATTGTTCAGTATCAATAACTTCTAAGAGTTTATTCATTTGAGCCTTATAAGGACTAATAATCCCTAGAGATTTTCGAACTTGTAGCTTGTTATTCAACCATTCCAATACAGCAATGATCGTTTGAATCTCACCCTCGTTGTAGAACGACGTGCTTTCTTTCTTTTCGAAAAACTGAGGTGAGTTTGGCGTATCTATCCAATAAAATGCTTTAGATAGATGAGTTTCTAACGTATGTTTTTTGAAATGCACGTTCTCACCATCTAATAATTTCCCGTCGTAATAATATTTTGAGACAACATGAGAAATATCTGGATTCATACGGAATTGCTTATTTAAAAATGTTTTAAGTTGATCGTGTGCATCCTCGTACAATAAGCCAAATAAAGACTTTTTATAAACTGAGTTAATTTCAGTGGTATTGACCACATTATCTCGTTCTAATTTCTCTAAAATATCACGTTCTAACGTTGGACTAATTTGCTTATGGTCTCCAACAAGTACAATTTTTTTACCGCGAATCAAAGGAATCAACAATTCCATACTTGAAGCACGTGCAGCCTCGTCTAAAATAACGTAATCGAACTCTGTATCTAGGAAATGGTTATTGGTCGTTGAGGCGATACCTAAGCAAGTTGCACTAATTAAATTTGAGGTGTTAATATAAATATCCTCAAAGCTTTGCTGATAATATGCTAATTTTTGCTTCCATTCCTCTTGAATATCTAGCGTCGATTCATACAATTTTAACTCTTCTACATTCTTCTCATATGTAGAAATAAACGCATGTGTTCGAGATAATTCTTGTTCAATTTCTAGCTGATCAAATTGAATACCGTAATAAGCCATATAAACTTTCAATAGATTATTTTGCGCATAACTAACTAATGACTCATTAAATCTCGATACATACCTCTGATTCTTGTGCTTTTCTATTTTCAGTGCGTCAAGCATTTGCTGTAGTTCTACCAACTCCTTTTGAACAGAAGCGGCTTTATTAAAGTCATCCAACTTAGTTAATAGTTGTGTATGTTGAATCACTGATGAAAATTCTTCTTTAAAACTATCAATTCGACCCCACAAATCTACGAATTTTTCTTTAGTTATCGTAGAAGTATTAAAATACTTCTCCCAAATATGACGATTTCGAATGATTGTTTGCTCAATTACTCCTTTAATTTCAAGTGCTAAATTGCGTAAGTTTAAAGCTTTAACATTTAAGTTCGAAATTTTTTCGTCAAGCTTTGTTAGTTGATATTTTTTCTCATGCCAATCTACTTTTAAGTCTTCAATCGTCAACTTGAAGTTGTTTACGTCATGCATAAGATAAGTTTGCATTTGCTCCGATAATTCAGGGCGTTGTGCTTCTAACCCTTCGATTCGTAAATTCGTATACTTCATGTCGTTTACAATTTGTTCCATCAGTATAATAGAATTCGCTCGATCTTCTTTTAATTGTTTTACTTCAGCAATAATTATTTGAATTTCATTCACTAAACCTTTGTAAATACGTACATTGTAAGTATCTTCATCTGATAGGTGTATTTCATCCATTATGTCAGCACTCATAATATTTTCTGTTAAAGTGTTCGTACTATTTTGCTGAATTTTATTCAATTGTTCTAAGACACCTGCATGCCCTTCAATTGCTGCATGCTGAATCTGTGCAACACTCTTCTTGTCGTCTAGTTTGTTTTGTAAGTGATTCTCTTCATTAATTGTCTTGCCCAGTATATCTTCATAAGTGATAAGGTTTTTCTTAATATTAATCATCGGTTTAATCTCTTTTTTTACATAACGATGAGCTTCTAGCAAAGTTGTACTGTTCTTCATCATTTCCTTTACAACCTTGAAATGATTAGGACGTTCCTTCAACGTAGTTGTCATTTTATTCTGTAAATCTTCGACTCGATGTTCGAGTGAATATTGAATACTATCAAGCTCAAATTTTTCTTTCGGACCAATTCGAATAGCGCGCACATTTTCTTTTTGACCAATACGCTGTAAAACATTATCGACTGCTAAATTTGTTTGAGACGACAATAGAATTTTTTTATTATCATTTACTAGATATTGAATAATTTCGCTAATTACGGTTGTTTTGCCAGTGCCTGGAGGACCTTGAATAAGATAAATATCACTACAAGTTAGAGCACCTAAGACAGCTTCTTTTTGCTTGTCTTTGAACTCATGGAACCCATCAGAGAGCAATTCAAATTTAACCTGTTCATTCACAACGGGATTTTTAATCGAACCAATTTCAGGAATAAAGTTTTTTAGTTGCTTATTTACACTTTCTCCTCTAAATAAGGTTTTTAAAGCTTCACTTTCACGTCTAAGTTTAGATTTTGATCCGACATCATCAACCCATAAATAACCTGTTTTTAATCGTTTATCTTCCATTAATTTTTGGATGGTCAAGGAGTTAGAGTGAATAATAAGTATACGATTACCTTTATGGTATTTTCTTACACGACCTAGATTGAAGCCTCGTAATGTCTTTAAATGACCATTGTCTAATTGATAACGTCTCTGCCATACGTCTTCAGACGCAATTACAATGTTCTCATCTACTCTATAATCAGAGTTACCTTCGTTTAGTTGAACTTTAATTAACTCTTTATCAAAATCAATCGTAAAACGATTAAATTGTGCGATAGACGCTGTTTTTCTTTCAAACAAAGCTTCTTCTTGATATTTTTTTACAATATCGTGATTTTCCCAGTACGCGATATATTTTGCAAACGCAACACCATCGTCAATTGAAAAAGAATCTTCACTATTCTTTCTCAGTTCGTCCTCAATAAACCTCATAGAAGATTCATTTTGACTGTGATTGTTCTTTTGTAAACGACGCGTATCATTTGGCATCACGAACGTCCAATCCCCAGTTAAGATTTTCCCCCGTTCTAAAATAAAGTGATACTGAAAATCTTTTACTGTTTTAACTGAAACGACTTTCAAACTATCTTTTTCGTTTGCCCCAACACAAACAAGTGCTAAATGTTTAGACCAAATTTTTATATAACTACCTTCTTCAAAATACAGGAGACCACGATTATTCGGACAAAATTCTTTCTTCATAATAGATGGAATATCAGTTAGCGGTTTATTCATTTCATCGTATATCGTCTTTAAATCATCTACAATTCGGGGTAGTAATATAATATTTTTCATCCCTCATACCTCACTTTGATCGACTAGTCTAAAAGGCCCGCCATAATATCATCTAATTCATCTTTATTCTCATATTTAATTGCTTCGATGATACGATTTTTATCTTGGTGTGCATTATGTTTTTTCAAAGATTCTACCATCGCGATTGCCTCTTCGACTTTATCATCCTGAATAAAGTGTGATTCAACCTTATTTTTTGTAGCGCGAGATGCTTCAACGCTATAGCCATATTTGTGTGTATGAGTCACCTCAACACCCGTGCTTAATACCTTTGCGCGAATTGATAAAATACCATCTGTATTGTATTTGAAAGTAATTCGAATTTTCTCTTTTCCAGCGTCACGTTCAGGAATGTTGCGCACCACAAAATCGCATACTTTTTCGTTCTCACTAGCATAGTTCGATTCGCCTTGATAAATTTCAAGCTCCATCGTGTTTTGTCTATTTAAAGCAGTTGAGTACTCTTCACTAAATTCCTCACCATAAGGGAAGTTTTTCGTGATTAATGGATCAAATAAATCATTACTGACACCATCGCCATATTTTAAGCCTAAAGTAAATGGACATACGTCACGGGTGATACTGACGTTTTTCTTTAGCAGTGACGTTCCTGATAGATTTGCCGCTTCAATACCTGCACCAATAGCTACACATTCATCAGGATTAATGTTTCCAAAGGTTGCAGGAATACCAAGTTTCGACTTGATTTGTTTTGTTACGAATGGGATTCGGCTGCTACCGCCGACTAGTAGTACCTTGTCGATATGTCTGAGTGTTACACCACTCTCCCTCGCTACGTTTAGGACGATTTGAATCGTCTTGTCAATTTCTTTACTAATTAACGATTCAAATTCACCTCTTTTCATTTTTCTAAAATAACCGATTGTTCCACCGTCCGGCTTTTGGAGCGCCGGGATGCTTATAGACGCTTCCTCTTTGTCAGTCAAATCAATTTTCAAGGCTTCAACAGCCGAAAAAATTTGAAGTGCCCCAAAATCTAAGTTTGTTTTTTGCCCGTTAAATGAGAAACCTCGCATTTGTTTTAATTCCTGATTAACAACATTGAATAACAACTTATCAATATCGCTACCACCTAACTCTCGATTACCGCCTGTAGCTAATATTTTTACCTTTTGGCCATTATAGTTACTTGTAATTTCAGCAATCGAAACATCAAAGGTACCCCCGCCATAGTCATAACAAAGGACCGTCTCTTTTTGAATAGAATTTTCAGCTGCGTACGTAAGCAAAGCTGCTGTAGGTTCATTAATAATTTTTCGAACGGTAAATCCTGCTGCCTCACCGGCTTGAATTATTTCTTTCCTTTGAGAATCTGAAAATTGAGCAGGTACTGTGATAACAACATCGGTAATTTCTTCGTTAAAATAAAGTTGTAGGTTCCGCTTAATTTTCCGTAAAATGATAGCTGCAATTTCATACGGCGACATTAAACGACCATCAAATTTTATTCTTTTAGGTTTACCAATGTATTTTTTTATTTCTTTTATTCCGTCTCCTTTAGAGAAAGCTCCTAAGTTTTCTTTTGCTTCTTTTCCAATAATCAGTTGACCATCAAACTTACAAACAATCGAAGGTAAGATACGTTCGATATCTTCACTTTGAATTGTCCGAACTTTTCCGTTTTGTGCAAAAGCAACTAACGAGTTAGTTGTTCCAAAGTCAATACCTACAATTTTAGTCATCTAATTCTTCCTCCCAACGGTATACAACAACTGAAGCTTTACGATGTAATTCACCTTTCCAAGTAATTCCTTTTTGTATAATTGTTTTTATTGAAAATTCTTTTGTTATATCACTTGTCTCGCAAACATCTACGGTGATACATTTTTCTAACTCTAAACGGTCTCCTGCTTCTAGCTTTAAGTAAGAAATCTGCATTGCTTTTAAAACTTCATCGAACTGAATATCGACTTCTTCAATCTTAAATTCATTTAATGACAACCCATACGCTTCCAACAAATCGATTATAATAGTCGCCTGTTCAATGACTTGCTTATACATCTTGGCAAAGTCATCTTTCTTCATTATCAAAGTTTCAATCATTCGGGATTTAATAATTTGATTTTTTATGTCCCAAGTTTTTTCATGATTAGGGTACTTCATCATCTCAATTTGATCTTCTAGTGAAAATTCGTTCAACTGATCTACCAACTGTGAACCTAGATAAATCCATTCGTCTGATTCATTTAACGAAGATGTTGTGCGCTTAGTATTAAACAAAAATGCTGCCTTAGTATCTTCCGTCAAACTTATATCTTTATTTACAGCTGAGATAACTTTTGTCAAATATATATTAAATAAACGATACTGAATCCAATCGTTTAAATGGGAGAGCTCCTCTATCGTGAAAGAAGGCGATTGTTTAATGGCGGTAGAGTATGCCTGCTTTACGTCTTTCATGGACGGACTAAGAGGCTTAATTGACTTTTCATTAAGTTGAAGGTATCCAAGGGGCCGGTCGTCTTCCCACAAATCTTTTCGCATTTTCGCTTTCCTCCCGAGTCTCACAAATAGTTTTATTAGCCACATCATTATTCACCCTTATTCTTCTATAAGTTATTGTTTAAAAAATTGATGTAACGTATTCAAGAAATATTCTGATTCATTACGTTTGAAAACCTTGATTAAAAATGATGTCTTCTCATATGGGAAAATCTTCAATAGGTTTTGTGCATCATCCAACATAAATTGAATTTGTTTAGAAAAAAAGAGTAGTTCCTCAATAGAAACTACTCGACCTGGAACAAATTCTTCTAAAAGTTCCTCATATCGTTTAGAATTCTCGTATAAATTAAGTATGAAATTAAAGGTTTCCTTTGGATATCCTTTCGGTACAAATTTATCGGCCAATGAAGTCGATAAAAGTTCTGTTATATATCGTTTTTTTTTCACGTTCTCATTTAATGAGTCCATCTCGATTTGCCAACGTTTTGCCGACTCCGGCCAACCTTTCTCTTGTTTCCAAAAAGTATGTTCTAGACTGTTAATAGTTTCTTGTATACAAAGCAACTGTAAGTAGTGAAGTTCAGTTTGCAGTATTTCTTTTTTAAATTGTTTTTGTAATTCCACAAGTCACGACCTTATTTAATTAAATGAATAATGCATTTGACCATATAACGTACTGGCGCTTTAAAAACTGGATATTTATTAATAAAGCTTGCGACTATCGGCCCAAACTTGTAATAACCCGTAATAAATTTACGACCGCCACTTGTATATCGAAGCGACCGATCACGCCAATCACGAAGAACCTGAATTTCGTGCTGTAAAGGCGTGCCAAATGCGGCTGTAGCTACAAAACAATCCGAATTATTTGAGCTATTCGAATTGTTCGAGTTACGAGTTCCATGTTGATTTGTACCCGAACCACTATTACCTGTTCCACCTGGTATAACTTTTGAACGTCCGTGTTGATTCGTACCCGAACTACTCTTTCCTGTTCCACCTGGTATGACTTTCGGACGTGCTTGGCCTGTACTTCCACCTATTACTTTAGACATAAAATTCTCCTTAAATATGATATTATTTTCCTTATAAAATTATAGCATCTATTACCTCTATATTCATTTCGATTTTTTGAAAGTTAAATATATACAATTTATGTTTAATTTAATTTTTGGCTAAAAAGCATTAACTTCTACTATAAATGTGTAATGCAAAATAGGAGTGCAGAAGTGTGCAACGGAAACGTACACAACTCTGCACTCCTATTTTAGAAAAGAAAAAGGACTTGCCAGCAACCATAATCTCACCCTAACGTTTAAGTTGCGACAC
>NZ_JACSLT010000015.1:0-43925 GCF_018618275.1 Exiguobacterium sp. s194
CGTCCTGAGCCAGGATCAAACTCTCCAAAGAATTTGATATAGCTCTTTAAAAATGACGAAGCTTGCGCTTCATTCAAAAATTGTAAAACTTTTTTTGCCTCATCGTTCAGTTTTCAAAGTTCGTCTGTCGCTCATTGGCGACTCTTAAAATAATACAAGTCATCGACACAGTTGTCAACCACTTTTTTTATTCTTTTCCGCTGCCATCAGCGGCAACGTTTATTACTTTACCGCATCCCTAAATAGAACGCAAGACTTTTTGCAAAAGTTTTTCTAAAAAAGTTTTTAGTCTCTTTACACCGGCAACATTCTCCATAGAAAAACCTCTCGTCTGTAAGAACGAGAGGTTAAAATGATTCTTTACTGTTGGTGTCTCATCGTCGGGAACAATAGAACATCACGAATCGATGGTGCATTCGTCAACAACATGACGAGGCGATCGATTCCGATTCCAAGACCGCCCGTTGGCGGCATTCCGTATTCGAGTGCCTCAAGGAAATCGTTATCCAATTCATGGGCTTCGTCATTCCCTGCTTCTTTCTCAAGAAGTTGAGCTTCGAAACGCTCACGCTGATCAATCGGATCATTCAATTCCGTGAAGGCGTTAGCATGTTCACGACGAACGATGAACAATTCAAATCGATCCGTGAAGCGTGGATCTGTATCGTTCTTTTTCGCCAATGGCGATACTTCGACAGGGTGACCGGTGACAAACGTCGGTTGTAACAATGTTTCTTCGATTTTCTGCTCAAAGAATTCATTGACGATGTGACCGAATGTCATATGGTCTTGAATCTCGACACCGTGCTCTTTTGCAAGCGCACGTGCATCTTCATCAGACATCTGTTGCCAGAAATCGACGCCTGTTTCTTCTTTAACCAAGTCGACCATGTGCGCACGTTTCCAACCGACAGCCAAATGAATCGTATCTTCTCCATATTGAACGTCCGTCGTGCCAAGAACTTCTTGGGCTACGTGAGCTACGAGTTCTTCTGTCAAATCCATGATGTCATTATAGTCCGCATACGCTTCATACAATTCAATCATCGTGAACTCTGGGTTATGACGTGTTGAGATCCCTTCATTACGGAAGACACGGCCAATCTCATACACGCGCTCGAGACCACCAACAATCAAGCGCTTCAAATGAAGCTCGATGGCGATCCGCATATATAATTCCATATCAAGTGCATTATGGTGCGTCAAGAACGGACGGGCCGCCGCTCCACCTGCGATTGTATGCAACATCGGCGTTTCGACTTCCAAGTAACCGCGATGGTTCAAGAAATTCCGAATTTCCGAGATGATCCGGCTACGCAGAATAAACGTTTGACGCGAATCGTTATTCGTAATTAAATCCAAATAACGTTGACGATAGCGTTGCTCAACATCTTTTAAGCCATGATATTTATCAGGAAGCGGACGAAGTGCTTTTGTTAAGAGTTCGAACTCTTCAACATGAATCGACAATTCGCCGACGTTCGTCTTGAACAGCTTCCCTTTCACCCCGACGATGTCACCAAGGTCAGATGATTTGAATAAATCGAACGGTTCGTCACCTACGTCATTTTTACGCACGTAGATTTGGATTTGTCCTGTGACGTCTTGGATGTGGGCAAAGAAGACTTTCCCTTTTCCACGTTTCGTCATGATTCGTCCGGCAAGCGTCACTTCGACGTCTTGTTCGGCCAAGGCTTCTTTTTCAATTGCCTCATATTGTTCATGTAATTCACCGGCGTGGGCAGAACGTTCGAACCGACGTCCGAACGGGTCAAGCCCTTGTTCACGCATCTCGGTCATTTTTTCAAACCGAACCTGCATTTGGTCATTCATTTCCAACTCGTGACTCACTACTCCATTCACTCCTCTATACGTATTGGGGATGTTCCTAATAAAAAACTGTCAGCCTCACGGCCAACAGCACAGCCTAAACCGTTTGCTTGTGTGGTTCACTTTTTCGCCAAACAAGCTTACCACAAATCAATTTTTTTCACTAGTTCACACTTCTTGCATTTGTCGCTCGAGCTGTTCCACAAAATGATACAACACGATGCCAAAAGCATCTCGCGATTCCGTTTCGTTGATTTGCTTCCGAACCGGGCCGCTGCCTTTCAACCCTTTCAAGTACCACGCCGCATGTTGACGCATCTCGCGAACGGCCGTCACTTCTCCTTTGATGGCAATCAAGCGATCGAGGTGCAACATACAGATGTCGATTTTTTCACGCGCCGCTGGTTCTGGCGGAAGTTCACCCGTCTCCAAATACTGCACCGTTTGATACAGCATCCATGGGTTACCGAGCGCTGCCCGTCCAATCATGACGGCATCGACACCATAGTGATCAATCGCATGTTTTGCTTCTTGAGGTGTCGAGATATCGCCGTTACCGATAATCGGAACCGTCGCAATCTTCTTGGCTTCGCCAATCCAATCCCAGTTTGCGGTTCCTTCATATTGTTGAGACCGCGTACGACCATGAATCGCAATCGCCGCCGCTCCTCCGGATTGAGCCGCCCGAACATTGTCGAGAATATAAATATGGTCTTCGTCCCAACCGAGGCGCATTTTGACCGTGACCGGCTTATCGACCGCATTCGAGACGGCGTTCACCATCTCGTAAACTTTGTCCGGGTCGAGCAACCATTTGGCACCCGCCTCACACTTCGTGACTTTCGGGACTGGGCAACCCATATTGATATCGATGATGTCCGCATTCGTGTTTTGATCCACGTACTGGGCCGCTCTGACGAGTGTGTCTTTCGAACCTCCGAAAATCTGAAGGCTGAGCGGTTTTTCCCGTTCATCGACGTACAGCATCCGGAGCGTTCTTGCGTTCTCCAATAAAATCCCTTTATCGCTGACCATTTCAGCACAGACGAGTCCCGCGCCAAATTCTTTAGCGATCAAACGAAACGCAGGGTTTGTCACTCCGGCCATCGGGGCAAGGACGGCGCGGTTCTTTATATCGATGTTACCAATTTTGAACCCTGACACTTCTCCACTTCCTTTGCTAACGTTAAACCGAGCTGACCAATGATTGTAACGGCCCCAGACGGACGACATCTTGTCGTTCCGACGCAGGAAGGGCTTCTAGCAACGCCCGCACCGTCATTCCCTTTACCTCGACCGCCGGAGCAATCTCCGCGAACGGGGCAAGGACAAAAGCGCGTTCATGCATCCGTGGATGCGGAACAGTTAACTGCTTCGATTGTATATCTTCGCTGTTATAGACCAAGATGTCAAGGTCGATTGTACGCGGTCCATTCTTGAATAGTCGTTCTCTCCCTAGGTCCCGTTCAATCTGTTGGAGTTGAAGCAAGGCCGCTTCCGCAGAAAGCGACGGCTCGACTTCGACGACCATATTATAGAAGGATGGCTGATCTGTGTATCCGACCGGTGCCGTCTCATATACGGATGACTCTTTCGTCACCTGAAGACCGTTTACCGCCATCGCTTGAATCGCTTCTGCCAGATAGTTGGCACGCTCCCCAATGTTCGAGCCCAGCGCTACGTACATCATACGTTCCGTCTCCGTGTCATCTCAATTGCGACTGAGTCATAATGACCCGGGATGGGCGGGTCCGGCTTGATCACTTTGACGGTGACGCTTTGAATCTTGTCGCTGTGGGCCAAGACAGCCGTCGTGATGCGCTCGCCTAGCGCCTCAAGTAGATTGACCGGCTCCCCGGTGACGATGTCTTCCGTCAATTGATAGAGACCGGCGTAGCTGACCCCGTCTGATAAATCATCCGATTGTCCAGCCGGCGCCAAATCCAACTCACACATCAAATCGATGTTAAACCGTTGACCGAGTCGATTCTCTTCTGCAAACACACCGTGATAGCCGTAAAAACGCATCCCATTCACAAACATCTTATCCAATTTGTCCGCCTCCCAGCATCGCGTCCATCATGAGTGACGCTCGTTTATTCTCTCGTACGTCATGGACCCGAATCCACGCACAGCCTTTCATGATGCCTAGACACGTCGTCGCCAGTGTCCCTTCCAGTCGTTCTTCGGTCGGTAAATCAAGCGCTTGCCCGATAAATGATTTCCGCGACGTTCCGAGTAACACCGGATAACCGAGGTTCGTGATCACGTCGAGTCGATTCATCAACTCCATGTTTTGCGCATAGTCTTTCGCAAAGCCGATTCCCGGGTCTAACCAAATCATCTCATCCGGCACACCTGCCGCTTGAGCGATTTCAATCGATTCATACAAGTCACCGACGACCTCCTCAATGAAATGGCCATAATTTCGATTGTCGCGATTGTGCATCAAGATGATGGGAACGTTAAACGCCCGTGCCACTTGTGCCATCGATTGATCGCCCCACTTCGAGCCCCAGACGTCATTGATGATATCGGCCCCGGCTTCTAATGCTGCCTTTGCCACCATCGGTTTGTACGTATCGATCGAGATGAGCACGTCGAGCTCTTGCTTCAGTTGACGAATGACAGGAACGACTCGCTCGATTTCTTCTTCCGCCGAGACGAACCGGGCTCCCGGCCGTGTCGATTCCCCGCCGATATCAATCGCGTCCGCTCCGTCTTGAACGAGTTGCTTGGCGTGAGCGACCGCCTGTTCGAGCGCCGTATACCGTCCTCCGTCCGAAAACGAATCCGGTGTCACATTTAAAATTCCCATGATTTTTGTCATCGCGTTTCTTCCCTCTCAATCGCATGCAACAATACAGACCAACATGCTTTAAATTTTGCCCCGTCTTTTCCTGGATAGCTGTTCCCGGCATAGTCTGTGACCGGAGCAATCTGTTGAACCGAATTGGTCAACCAAATCTCGTCTGCCTGTGCAAGTTCCGCAAACGTCACATCACGTTCCTTCACATCAAACGTATCCATCACCCAACGTCGCGTGACCCCAGCCAGAGGTCCCGTCGCGAGCGGCGTCGTCCAAAGTTGGTCAGCTTCGGCCCAGAAGATATTCGAGACAAGCCCTTCCACGACATGTCCTGAGTCATCGGCGAACAGTCCTTCCGCCTCCCGATCAACAAGCATGCGCTTCCCTAATATATTGTTCATATAATGATGGGATTTTAAGCGAAATGCCGCTTCGGGCCGACTTCTTGGAAACGGGATGGCTTCCAGCCGTTTTTCCGTGGGCTGGAACGATTCCGGTAACGGCTTGACGAGCAGTGTCACGTTTGGACGAGTGTAGCGTCCGTCGTAGAGTCCAAGTGGCGCCACCCCCGCGGATACGTTCAAGCGCACATACAGGTTCGGGGTCCCGTTTTGACGAACGACGTCTTGAATCGCCTGCTCCATCTCTTGTTTCGTATACGGTAAATCAATCCATAGTTCCGCTAAGCTCTTTTCGAGACGTTCCCAGTGAAGATCAAACAAGAACGGGATGCCATTGAACGTTCGAAACGTCTCGAATAGGCCCATCCCATATAAAAATCCGTGATCTTCCACCGGAATCTTTACTTCAGAGCGGCCCCGAAGTTCGCCGTTATGCCAAAGCCACATGACGATACACCTCGACGAAATTACGAATCATGTCTTTGCCGTGTTCTGTCAAAATCGCTTCCGGATGAAACTGCACCCCTTCAATCGGTAACGTTTCATGCCTGAGTGCCATAATCTCTCCTAGGCCCGTCTCGGCCGTGACTTTCAAGCACGACGGTAAGGTATCTCGTTCGACCGCGAGCGAATGGTAGCGTGTCACGATTGTCTGTTGCGGGATGCCGTTAAACAGCGTGTTTCCGTCATGTTGAATCGCTGACGTCTTACCATGCATGAGCCGCTCGGCATGGACGACTTTTCCGCCGAACGCTTGAGCAATCGCTTGATGTCCGAGACAGACGCCAAGAATTGGGATGCGACCGGCAAACGCCTGAATCGCATCGATGCTGATACCCGCCTCACTCGGTGTGCACGGACCAGGCGAAATGACGAGATAACTTGGGGCGAGCGCTTCAATTTCCTCGATCGTGATGTCATCGTTACGACGGACGACGAGTTGTTCACCGAGCTCCCCAAAGTATTGAACTAAATTGTATGTGAACGAGTCATAGTTATCGATGAGTAAAATCATACCGTCGCCTCCGTCATTTCTTTCGCCGTCCATAGCGCTTTCGCCTTGGAAAGTGATTCGGCGTACTCCGCTTCAGGATCCGAATCAATCACAATCCCGGCACCAGCCTGAACATGGGCGATTCCGTCCTTCACGACCATCGTCCGAATCGTGATGTTGAACACGAGGTCATCATCCCAACTAAGCCATCCGTATGAGCCGGTGTAAATCCCACGCCGGACCGGTTCGAGTTCCTCGATGATTTCCATCGTCCGGATTTTCGGCGCCCCGGTGATGGTGCCGCCCGGGAACATCGCGCCGAGTGCTTCGGCTCCCGATACGCCGTCCCGCATCAAACCGCGCACGTTCGAGACGATATGTTGGACGTGCGAGTATTTCTCGATGACCATCAGCTCATCGACATGCACTGTCCCGTAAGCCGCGACTTTGCCCAAGTCGTTTCGTTCAAGGTCGACGAGCATGACGTGTTCGGCCCGCTCTTTCTCATTGTCGAGCAGCGTCCGAGCCAGTTCCAGATCTTCCGCCTCATCCCGGCCTCGCGGTCTCGTTCCGGCAATCGGGCGGGTCGAGATGGCGGCGCCATGTTTCTCGAGCAACAGTTCCGGCGAAGCCGACACCATCGTGAGCGAGTCGTCCACGAAATAACCCATATATGGTGAAGGGTTCACTTTCCGGAGCGTGTCGTAGATGTGACGCGGGTGTGCGAGTAGTGGTTCCGATTGCCGGACGCTCAAGTTCACCTGAAACACATCGCCCTCGACGATATAGTCTTGAATCTTTTGTACCGCCGTCACGAAGTTCTCTTGTGACAATGAACGTGAACGTTCGAGCGTTCCGCTCGCGACCTGTGGGAACGCATAGTGCGTCTCAGTGTGCCAGTGGGCGACAAAGCGATCGAGTTTCACTTCTAACCGATCGTCCGTCGTAACGAGCATATATAAAAGTGATTCTTCTTCATCGAAGACCGCTACTTCATCGAACAGCAAGAACGAGACGTCCGGTGTCGCCAAATCGTCTGCCGCCTGCCGCGGTAAACGTTCGAGCGTTCGGGCTACATCATAGCTCACATAGCCGATCATCCCGCCAAAAAACGGGGGAGCACCTGCTGGTCGATCGGTGGCGTAGCGGGCTCGCACCATTTCGACGATGTCGAGCGGCTCACCGTGCATCGTTTCTGTCACATCAGAGGTGATGAACGTCCCGACCCCATCTTTCACGTGAAGCGTAGCGAACGGCTCAATCCCGGCCATCGTATAGCGGCCGACGCGTCCGCTCTCTAACCACGCATAATGCTTCTTTCCTTCCGTCAATGTCATATATGTGTCGTACATCTTCTCTTTTGTCATACTCATGGTTTTGAACGCTGTTTGTCTCACGCCACATTCCCCCGTTCCACTGATTCATGCCTCTAATTGTACACAAGAAAAGGCAGTTACCGAAAGAAGTTGTCTCCCGGTAACTGCCGTTTGTTTACGAGCGTACGCTATCTGATTCTTCATCGAATTGATAGAGCGGTGTGCTGAGGTAGCGTTCTCCGTTTGACGGGATGATTGCCAGCACGTTTTTCCCTTTGCCGAGACGTTTTGCCGTATCGACAGCCGCTGCAATCGCCGCCCCAGATGAGATGCCTCCGAGCACGCCGTTCGTTTTGGCCGCAAGACGTGCGTATTCGAACGCCTGATCGGTCGTGATTTGAAGGACACCTTCATAAATCTCCGTATCTAGAATCGACGGGATGAACCCGGCCCCGATTCCTTGGATTTTATGCGGGCCTGGTTTACCACCCGACAAGACCGGTGAATCGACCGGTTCGACCGCTAGGATTTGAACGTTCGGATAGTGGGCTTTCAACACTTTACCCGCTCCCGTGATTGTTCCACCTGTCCCGACGCCGGCGATGAACGCATCGACTTGAAGGCCTGACGCATCGAACGCGTCGACGATTTCAGGTCCCGTCGTCATCTCGTGCACGTTCGGGTTGGCTTCATTGTTAAACTGCTGCGGGAGGAAATAACCGTTTTGTTCAGCCTCTTCCGTCGCACGGCGAATCGCTCCGCCCATCCCTTCAGGACCCGGCGTCAAAATGAGTTCGGCACCGTAGCCACGAAGCAAATTGCGACGTTCCATGCTCATCGTTTCCGGCATGACCAAAATCGCTTTATAGCCTTTGGCCGCACTGACCATGGCGAGACCGATTCCCGTGTTCCCACTGGTCGGTTCGATAATCGTATCTCCTGGTTTCAAGACCCCTTCTCGTTCAGCCGCTTCAATCATAGCGAGCGCAATCCGGTCTTTTACGCTAGAGCCCGGGTTCATATACTCCAATTTCAAGTAAACCGTGGCATCTTCAGCGCCAGTCAATCCATTCAACTTCACAATCGGTGTCTTTCCAATCAAGTCTGTTACTGAATCTACGATACGCATTTCATTTCCTCCTCCATAATTCCGACTATTCCGATATTGTAATCATACCCTATCAGATTCAAAATATGCAATTTGGAGTAAAGCGGTCAACGTGCTTGTTGTTTCATCGTTTCTAATTGTTCCGCCGAGAAGTGGTATTTCTCGCCGCAGAAGTGACAAACCGCTTCAGCGCCGCCATCCTCTTCAATCATGTGACGAATCTCTTCGGCACCGAGCCCGATAATCGCGCTTTCCATACGGTCGCGGCCACATGTGCAATTAAATTGAACCGGTTTTTGATCCAACACTTCGAGGCTGTCGCCAAGGAGCATATGGAGCATTTCTTCCGGTGTTTTCTCTTCACCGATGAGGACCGACACTGGCGGGAACGTCTTGAGCGCCTGTTCAAGCGCTTGAATCGTCTCTTCTGACGCATCCGGCATCAATTGAACGATAATGCCACCGGCCGCAAGAATCGATTCATCTTCTGGAAGGACGAGCACACCCGCACCGACGACTGACGGTACTTGTTCTGACGTCGCAAAGTAGTACGTGAAGTCTTCGCTAATCTCACCCGTTTGAATCTCAGACGAGCCGCCGACAAAGTCTTTCAAACCGAGGTCTTTAATGACCGAGATCGTCCCGCGTCCGACGGCTTCACCGACTTTCAACTTTGTCAAACCGTGATCATTCACAAACGTGCCGCCTTCGACACGAGGATGTGACACGTAACCGCGCACGTCACCCGCCGTATCGGCATCGACGATGATTTTCCCAATCGGTCCATCGCCTTCGACTTTGAGCGTCACGCGAGCGGCGCCTTTTTGCATCGCACCGATCATCGTCCCGATCGTCATCGTGCGACCGAGCGCTGCTGAAGCGACCGGTGTCGTCTGGTGACGGAGTTGCGTTTCAAAGATTGTTTTTGTCGTCCGGACGGCAAACGCGCGGACTTCCCCGTTGAACCCGAGGGCACGGACGAGGTAATCGGCTTTCATTTGGTCAAGTAATGCTTGTTGTTCTGGTTGAATCATATCGAGTAACTCCTTTAAGTTTATTTCTGGTTGCGCTCATAGATGAGACGAAGCCCATCGAGCGTCAAAAATGAATCGACGACATCAATCGTCTCTGCATGCTCGCTAATCAAACGCGCGAGACCGCCCGTGGCAATCACGGTCGCTTCTCCGACTTCACGCTTCATACGACCGACAATGCCATCGACTTGTGCGACATAGCCGTAATACGTCCCGGACTGCATCGCTTGAATTGTATTTTTCCCAACGACCGTAGGCGGTGTCGCGAGCTCGATGCGCGGCAGCTTGGCCGCCCGTTGATAGAGCGCCTCGACCGAAATCATGATCCCCGGTGAAATGATGCCTCCGTGATAACGGCGGTTCTCATCAATATAGCAGTACGTCGTCGCCGTTCCGAAATCGACGATGATGAGCGGTCCATCATACTTGGCAATTCCAGCAACCGCGTTGACGATGCGGTCCGCTCCGACTTCACGCGGATTATCAACATGAATGTCGAGACCGGTTTTTACGCCGGGTCCGACGACAATCGGTCGGACGTTAAAGTAGCGCTGCGACATCTGCTCGAGCGGAAAGATGACCGGCGGAACGACCGAAGACAGAATCACACCGTCAATCTGATCGAATGAGACGTTCGAATGATCGAACAGTGATTTCACGAGCATGCCGTATTCATCGGTCGTTTTCGTGCGGTCTGTCGAGATGCGCCAATGATGGACGAGTGTCTCGCCGTCATACATCCCAAGGACAATATTTGTATTCCCAACATCAATCACTAAAATCATGATAGCGTTCCTCACTTTGTTGTCAATTACAGTTCGCTCGAATTATAACACGAAAAAAGACGAATGCCTTGTTTAGGGCATTCGTCTCTTACACTTACCGTGATTCGTTGTTCGGGCGTTCCGTCGGTGTCGCTTCCGGCTTATCGCCTTCAGGGACAACATCCGGCTTCGCTTCTTGAACGACTCCAGGCTGATCGATGACTTGTCCGTGCTTGACGGCCGCCTCATCTTTCTTCGCTTCGTCGCTTGCATCATCTTTCGATGGTTCAGACGGCTCTTCCGGTTCGTGCGGAAGATATTCGCGCGTCTTAATCAAGTGACGAATCTGTTTCGAATCGAGCGTCTCGACTTCGAGCAACGTCTTCGCGACGAGTTCGAGATCGTCTCTACGATCCGTCAAGATTTGTTTCGCTTTCGCGTAACAACGGTTGATGATATCACGAATCTCGAGGTCGATGTCTTGTGCAATCGCATCCGAGTAGTTCTGTTCCGTTTGGAAGTCACGGCCAAGGAAGACTTGTCCACCATGGTTTGACCCAAGTTGGAGCGGCCCGAGCTTGTCGCTCATCCCGTAATCCATGACCATCTTCCGGGCGATACCAGTCGCACGTTGGAAATCATTGCTTGCTCCTGTTGACACTTCACCGAAGATGACATCTTCCGCCACGCGGCCCCCGAGGAGACCGACGATTTTATCTTCAAGCTCAGGTTTCGTCATGAAGTAGCGATCTTCTTTTGGAAGCATGACGACATAGCCGCCTGCGTTACCGCGAGGAACGATCGTCACTTTATGCACTTCATCTGCATTCTCAAGTTCAATCCCGATAATCGTATGACCCGCTTCATGATAGGCGACGATTTGTCGTTCTTTCTCCGAGATGACACGGCTCTTCTTAGAAGGACCGGCGATGACGCGGTCAATCGCTTCCTCGACATCCACGACTGATACCGCTGAACGGTCAGACCGGGCTGCGACGAGCGCCGCTTCGTTCAATAAGTTTTCAAGGTCAGCACCTGAGAATCCAGGTGTCCGCTGCGCAATCGACTTCAAGTCGACTGTCGAATCAAGTGGCTTGTTGCGGGCGTGAACTTTGAGGACTGCTTCACGGCCTTTAACATCCGGACGATCAACCGTGATTTGACGGTCAAATCGACCTGGGCGAAGAAGGGCCGGGTCAAGAATATCCGGACGGTTCGTCGCGGCAATCATGATGATCCCTTCGTTGTCACTGAATCCATCCATCTCGACAAGAAGTTGGTTAAGCGTTTGTTCACGCTCGTCATGTCCACCACCGAGGCCAGCGCCACGTTGACGTCCGACCGCATCGATTTCATCGATAAAGATGATACACGGTGCGTTCTTTTTCGCATTCTCGAACAAGTCACGTACACGTGACGCCCCGACACCGACGAACATTTCGACGAAGTCAGAACCTGAGATTGAGAAGAACGGTACACCGGCTTCTCCTGCAGCTGCACGAGCGAGCAATGTTTTACCTGTTCCCGGAGGACCGACAAGCAAGACACCTTTCGGAATCCGTGCCCCGAGTTTCGAGAACTTACGTGGGTCTTTCAAGAATTCAACGACTTCGATGAGCTCTTGCTTCTCTTCATCCGCTCCGGCAACGTCTTCAAACGTCACACGGCGCTTCTCTTGATCGTATAATTTCGCCTTCGATTTCCCGAAGTTCATCACACGACCACCACCACCGCCACCTTGGGCTTGGTTGAGCAAGAAGAAGAATAAGATGAAGATGATGATGAACGGTAAGATCGCGAATACGATGCTGAACCAGCTACCACTCGACTCTGCTTCTTCGATTTGGATGTCGGTATCCGCGCGAAGTGACGAGAGCACTTCGGCGTATTCGGCCTCGTTGGCCGGGATATTCGTTTCAAAACGCTGATCTTCGTCTCCTGTTAGATCTCCTGTAATTGAGATGGCTCCCGGAATTTCTTGTACGGTTGCCGTTTCAATCCGACCTTCTTCCACATATTCCAAGAACTTCGAATACGTAAGCGTCTCGCTCTGGCTATTCGGGTTTTGTAAATATTGAAGGAACAAGATCAAGGCTAGGAAAATCACACCGAAAACTAAGGTGTTTTTCACTGCACGATTCATTCTCTGCCTCCTATTCCGAGAAACGATGTTCTCGCCCATTCAGTATATGTGTATACTTTGGGTATTTCTTTTATCTTAACACGACGCATTTTCAAAAGAAAAACGTTAGCCCCCGTAAATGCTCGGCTTGAGCACACCGACGTACGGAAGGTTACGATATTTCTCTTCGTAATCGAGACCATAGCCGACAACAAACTCGTGCGGAATAACGAAACCGCTATAATCTGCCGACAATCCGTTCTTGCGGCCCGTCGGTTTATCGAGAAGCGTCACGATTTTAACCGATTTGGCTTTGCGGTACTTGAGCAGGTCGACGAGATAGCCGAGCGTGAGTCCACTATCAATGATATCTTCTACAATCAAGATGTCGCGTCCTTCTACAGATGTATTTAAATCTTTCTCAATTTTAACTTCACCCGTCGATGACGTTCCGCCATGGTACGTCGACACGTCCATGAAATCCATTTCTAAATGGATGTCCATTTCTTTGACGAGGTCTGACATGAATGGCATCGCACCTTTTAACACGCAGACGAGGAGTGGAAACTCTTCTTTATATTCTTCGCTAAGTGTTGTAGCGAGTTCTTTCACTTTACCTTGAATCTCTTCGCTTGAAATCAGTACTTTCTCCATATCGTTCATTAATGACATCTTAAAATCCTCCTCTTTCTTATCCGACACAATCATCATTTTACCATTAATCGTGGGCACATCGCACCCGACTTATCCGGAAAATCGGAAACTCTTACCCCTACTATAGCGATAATCCGTCCCGTTGCGTCAACTACCAATGGGACAAAAGGCCGTTTTTCTCGCGGAATCTTCGCATCAATGAAGATGCGGGCGACTTTTTTCGTCCCGATGGACAGTTTCATCGCGTCCCCAGCCTCGACAGAGCGGATGATCAACGGCAACTCGATCGCCTCGAGCGGGATGCCGTCCGTATCATCCTCAACGTCTAGTGAGAATAATGAAGTCCCGAACACTACATGCGCTGGGAAGGTCGTTACCACTTGTTTGTGTGGGGCTAGGAGCGATTGACCAGTTGCCTGTAACGATAAGAGCCCGTCTTGTTTCCGCAGGCCCCATGACCCCTCTAAGTCGAAGTGGCCAGAACCTTGGGCACTCGTTAACAGACGGTCGATCGCGGTCCCCACCTCTACCCCGTAGCGCATTGATAGCAGGCGCCCGACGGTGTATCGTTCGACAGGATTTAGACACATCAAGTTATCCGATTTCACGTGAAACGCTTTCATCTCGAGTCGCACGTTGTCCTGGATCCAATTCTCCATCTGTCGGTAGCGGGTCCGCCACAATTCGCGTTGATGCCGAGCTGTTTCGCTCACAACTTGAACAAGATCCGGTTGCGACGCGAGGAGCTGGGGCACGATCTGATGCCGCAATTGATTGCGCAAATATTCGGTCGTGGCGTTGCTCGCATCTTCTCTCCATTCAAGTCCGTATCGTTTGGCATAGGCAATCAGTTCCCGCTTCGGTTCCGATAAGAGCGGACGAACGAGTTCTCCTCCTGCGAACGGACGACGCTCATGAATCCCCGTCACTTCGACGACGTTACGCTGCAGTTGAATGAGGACGGTCTCGAGTTGGTCATCCGCGTGATGGGCCGTCATCAGTTGTGTATAGCCGAACTTCTGCATAACCTGTTCAAAGAACGCATATCGTGCCGTCCGGTAACTCGCCTGCGAACCGCCGTTCGGGAAAGCGAGCCGCTTGCCATGAAATGGCACGTCGTACTTGTCGGCCAAACGTCGCACAAATTCATACTCTTCATCCGACTCGGGACGCAGTCCATGATGGACATGGGCCACGCCCACTTCCATACCGTTCCGAATGACCCGATCCAACAAGACGACCGAATCGATTCCACCGGACACGGCAACCAATACTCTCGTCATCCGTCCGCCTCCTTGATATAACAAAAGAAGCCATCTCGAGTGAGATGGCTTCTTTTCGCTTAGGTAAGTGACCCGTACGGGATTCGAACCCGTGTTACCGCCGTGAAAGGGCGGTGTCTTAACCGCTTGACCAACGGGCCTAAATAAAATGGTAGCGGCGGAGGGAGTCGAACCCACGACCTCACGGGTATGAACCGTACGCTCTAGCCAGCTGAGCTACACCGCCATGTTATTGTTGTGTCCTAAGCACATTTTCTATAATAACCAGTACCCACGCCAGTGTCAATTCTTTTTTAAAAGTTTTTTCACAAAAAAATCGTGTATAGTGTCGTCTTATCCACTATACACGATTTTCAGTTCGTTGTGCATCACGCTTCTGACGTCGTCAGCCGATATTTTTTCTTCCAAGCGATGCGGAAATATCCCCATAGCAGGAAGAAGCAAGCGGTTGAGACGAATGCCAAATAGATGATTGCTTGTTGCAGGTAGCTCCAGCCGTCCGCTGACAAGATTTCTTTATAGCCCGATACGGTGTATGTCATCGGCAACCAAGCGTTAAACGGTTGGAGGGCGCTCGGAATCAGTTCGAGCGGGAACGTTCCAGCCGACGTCGTCAATTGAAGAATCAATAAGACGATGGCGACGAAACGGCCCGGATTTCCGAGCGTCGTGACGAGTAGCTGCACGATTAAGAGGAACGTGATGCTGACGAGCCAACTGAATCCGAAGAACTGGAGCGGCGCCTCGACTTCAAGTCCGAGCAACATGACCATCGCCACATCCAAGACGAGCGCTTGAATAAATCCGATGACGAGCAACACACCTGATTTTGAGACGAGCCATGACAGGCTGCGTTTCGGTTTTCCAGCCGGATCGTACAGCGGATAGACAATCGAGAGCAAGAGCGCCCCGACGAATAGTCCGAGTGACATGAAGTACGGTGCAAAACCCGTTCCGTAGTTCGGGACTTTGTGAATCGATTCGTTGACGACCGTGACCGGTCCGGCCATCATGTCGACGTTATCGTCTCGGATGTCGATCGCGGCCGCTTCGGCCCCATCGGCGAGCGCGTCCCGTAACTTGCTGTTACCAGCCGCAAGTTCGGACACTCCGTCTGCGAGCTGGTCGCTACCTGACTGGAGGTCTTTACCGCCCTCTGCCAAACGTACAGCCCCGTTCGCGAGTGTATTCGTGCCCGCGCCGGCGCTCTTCGCCCCGTCCGCGAGTTTCGAACTCCCCTCTGACAAGGCCCCCGTCGCCTCGGTCAACTGCGTACTGCCGGACGCGAGTTCGGCGGTCCCGTCTTTCAACGCTCCGACGCCGGCGTTTAAGCGATTGCTTGCCGAAGCCAACTCTTTCGAACTCACGGCTGCCGTTTGCGCCCCTTGTTCCACTTGTGTCGACCCATCCGCCAACGCCTGTGCCCCGCTTGCGAGCTCGGCTTGTCCGTCACGTAACGTCACCAGTCCCGAAGCGAGTTCATTGGCACCAGCCTCTGCTTGCGTCAATCCGTCACCGAGCGCGGCCTGTCCTTCTTTCACACGCGTCGCTCCCGTGGATAGTGCATCGAATCCAGCGGCCGTCGCTGTTTGACCTTCCGCCAATTGGGCCACAATCGCCTGTAGCATCTCTGGTGAAGCAGGTTGCCCTGCCTCGACGAGTGCTGACAGCTGGGTCATCAACTGATCTTGACTGGCCAACATTTCTGTCTTCATCTGACCGATTCCGGCCACGAGTTCCGTCTCTCCTGCCATCAAGGCGGCATTTCCTTCTTTCGCCGCCGTCATCGCGGCCGCCAATTCATTTGAACCGGCACTCAATTGCTCACTGCCGTCCTTCGAACGCTGAATCCCGGCCGCGAGTTGTTGAACGCCTTGATTGAGAGAAGCCGTCCCGCTGTGCAATTCCTCCAACTTCGAGGCGAACGTGTCTGTCCCTTCGACAAGTTGGCTCGTTCCGTCTTGAAGGGCAGACGCCCCTTCATTCACTTGACGTGCCCCGTCTGATAAGGCGGCGCTACCTGCATAAACTTGCTGGCTTCCCTTCGCCAATTCCGTCGTCCCTGTCTCGAGTTGGGCCACACCTTCATTCAACCGACTCGCCCCGTCAGCCAATTCTTGTTGTTTTGAAGCGAGCAATGCGGTCCCGTCGGCCAATTGGGTCGCCCCCTGTTCGGCCGTCTGCGATCCATCTGCTAGTTTTCCCGCCCCAGCCGCCGCTTCATCGAGTCCAGCAGCGGCATCTTGAATCCCGTCACGCATCGCACTGACGTACTGTTTCGCGACTTCGGTCGACAGTTCACCTTTCACTTGCTCCATCGCGGAACCGCCGATTTGAGCCGCTAAAAAGTTATACGATTCATTGGCAATATATTTGAGTTCGAGCTTCTCAGGTTGTTCGCTGAGCGCCGTCGTCGCTTTTTCTGAGAAGTTTGCCGGAATCTCAATCGCCATGTAATAGTCATGATCGTTCAACCCTGACTCGGCTTCTTGTTTCGTCGTCTCGATAAATTCGAACGCCTCAGACGTCTTTAACTTCTCAACGAGTTCGTCCCCGACGGCAAGTTGCTCCCCGTCGAACGTCGCTCCCTGGTCTTCGTTCACGATCGCCACCGGCAAGTCTTTCATCTGTCCATACGGATCCCAAAACGCCCATAAGAACATCCCGGCATACATGAGCGGCACGAGTGCGACCGCGAGAATCGGGACCCAGACCCGAGGATTCTTCCCGATGCTTCTCCATTCCGCCAACCACAGTTTCCATCCATTCATTTTCATTCTCACCTTTCACTTATAAAACATAACTATTTTTTCATGTTCCCTATTGTGCTCGCTTCCTCGAAAAAATGCAACCCTTTTTAGTTATTTTTCATAACAAAAAAGAATCAAAAAAAAAACCACAGACTATAAAAGTCTGTGGTTCGTCGTCTTCTTGAGGAAGACCGTCTATCGTTACGAGTAGAAGCTGATGGTTTACGAAGGGTTACCCGCGCTTGGCTCCACGTCCACCGCGTTTTGAGTCGGTTTGACGTTTTAACGTCGTCAAGCGCTCGTCGCTGTCTTTCAAGAACTTGCTCATCAACGTATCGAACGTTTCTGGTTCACGGCGTACTTCACGACGTCCGCCGCCACCACCACGTGGACCGCCACCGCGTGGACCGCCGCCACCGCGTGGGCCACCTTGTCCTGGACCACCTGGGCGTGGACCGCCTTGACCCGGGCCGCCTGGGCGTGGGCCACGAGAGAAACGCTCGCCGGCTGGACGCTCTGGACGTTCACTGACAGGGCGATCGACGGCCTTTTTGATAGACAACCCGATTTTGCCATCTGTTTCGACGTTCAAGATTTTGACCGTCACTTCTTGACCGACCGTTAGCACTTCATTGATGTCTTTGACGTAAGAATCTGCCACTTCACTGATGTGCACCAAACCCGTTTTGCCATTTGGAAGTTCTACGAACGCTCCGAAATGCGTAATCCCTGTAACCTTACCTTGTACCTTGCTTCCTACTTCAATTGACATAAAATAATGTACTCCTTTTTTTGATTGATTCCCTACAATTATACGAGTCGATTCGTCAACGGTCAACGAACCCACTTATTCCTCTGGTGAGAAGTAAAAAATAATCTCGCCATCTTTCGAGAACAACAGCTCGTTGCGCGCTAGATTGGCGATGTATTCTTCGTCTTGTAAACGCTCGACCTGCTCTTTCAGTTCTGATTGTTCGTCCTTCGTTTCCCGAAGTTCGACTTGCGCTTCATTTTGTTTCCGTTCTTGCTCGGACACATATCCGACTTTCGAGAAGTAACTTTGACCGATGAAGACAACCATTAACAAAAAGAGAAGTGAGGCCGCAGCCAGGCGGCGTCGAAGATGGATACGTCGCCGGTTCTGTTCTTTTTCCAGCTGTTCTCTCCGTTCATCAAGAGCCCGAATCCGCTGTTTGCGTTCCATCGGGTTACGTCCATTCATCGAATCACCTTCCTCCTGTCCTGTTACGTTCAGTATACCTTTTTTTTACGCTTCCGTACCACTGTTCACCTTTTCTTCTTTGAGCAAGCGGTACATTTCTTTCGCATCCTCTTTGCGGGCATGCTCGGCAATCGAGTCAATGACGACCGTGACGAGCTTGTTCCCGAATCGAATTTGTAACTCGTCACCGACTTTGACGTCGGTGCTCGCTTTCGCTACTTGTCCGTTCAATTGAATCCGGCCTTGGTCGGCGACTTCTTTCGCCAACGTACGCCGCTTAATCAAGCGGGATACTTTCAAAAACTTGTCTAGTCTCATAATCCCTTCTCCTTCGCTTCATCCCAGAGCCGATCCATCTCTTCGAGCGTCATCTCTTCGAGGGAGCCGTTCGCTTCAATGTATTCGAATCGTCTCTTAAATTTTTGATTGGTTCGTTCGAGCGCCTGCTCGGCGTTCAACTTGAAATAGCGCGCCACGTTGACGATTGAGAAGAGGACATCCCCAAGTTCTCGTTCATCTTCAGGCTGACTTCTCCACTCGTGGAGTTCTTCTTCCAATTTCTCGAACGCACCTTGAACATCGTCCCATTCGAAACCGACTTGCGCAGCTTTCTTCTGCAATTGCTCGGCCCGCATCAAACCAGGTTGCGTCATGAGAACTCCATCTAGCTGCGATTTTCTCTTTTCCCCTTTTTCCACTTGTTTAATCGCATTCCAATTCGTCACCACTTCATCGGCATCATCGACCGTCACATCCCCAAACACATGAGGATGACGGCGGACCATCTTCTCACTGACGGTGCCAATGACGTCTCGAATATCAAAATAGCCTTCGTCCGCTCCGATTTGGGCGTGGAGCATGACTTGAAGCAACACATCACCGAGCTCTTCGACAATCGCATCATCGTCTTCCGTATCGATTGCTTCAATCAATTCGTACGCTTCTTCGAGCAAATATTTACGGAGCGACTCATGCGTCTGTTTCCGGTCCCACGGGCAGCCGTCCGGACCGCGGAGCGTCGCAATGATGTGCTTCAGCGTCGAAAATTCGCGCGCCAAATGCGTCTCGTCCGTCAACGGCGGCACATAGAGCGTCGTCAAGTTGTCGACTTCTGCCACGCGGTCCATCTCATAGAGCGGGATTTCACTGACCCGCTCATGTTTTGTCCCAGCGGCTGTCACGAGTTTGACGATATGCTCATCCGGATATCGTTCCATCAATTGGACTTTCACGTCTCCGGCCACGAACCCGTCATACACTTGACCAATCAATACGTGTTGAGTCACTTGAATCCGTTCGACATCGAGCGCCGTCGCATCGAGTAATTGGAAGCCGTTGATTGGATCGATGCGGAGGGCTTGGAACATGGCGTCCAAAAAGCTTTGACCGCCGAGGAACGTGACGTCCGCACCTTGTTCGACGAGCAACTCGACCGTCCGCTCCGCCACGAACGGATGTCCCGGTACGGCATAGGTGATGGCTAGCTCTTCACTCTTTTCAAGCAACGTCTCAACGATTTGTCGGTAGACGTCCTCGAACGTGTCACTCGCTTCGTAAATCGCATCAAACGATTCGAACGTCACGCCTTCCGCCTCAAGTTCGCTGACGACAGGGTGTTCTTTCGTGCGCAACCAAACGAGCGGTTGCTGCTTCAAATGACGATAGACACCGAGCGGTAGTTGATCAAGTTCGCCAGACCCGAGGCCGACGACCGTAATTCCGTAACTCATATCAGTTCTCCTTTTTTTCTAGCAGATTGATGAGACGACCTCCGAACGGAATCATTTCCCATTCTTCTATCGTCAAAATTTGTTCTTTCCATAACCGCCAGACATAAATGCCGGCACCGAGCACGAGCATGAAGACGAGCCAGATGAGGGCATCGAGACGATGCGTCAGGCCATCCAGCGCCATGACGTTCAAGCCGAGCAAGATGACGCCCATCGGCGCCACCGTTTTGACGAGACGTCCATAATGTCGAAACCGGAGCATGCCGAGCGGGATGATTTGATCGAGCCGATTGAAATTGAACGCGGCCATCGCTAAAAAGGCAATCGAGGTCCCGAGGGCAGCCCCGGCGATGCCATAGGAAGGTACGAGCCACAAGTTGCTGCCGAGCTTCACGCAGATGGCGAGAATCATACCGACAGCAGCTGTGCGTTCCCGATCAATCGCCTGTAGACATGTCATGCTCGCCACGGCAAGCGACGCGGCGAACGTACTCGTCGAGAGCAAGACGAGCGCTGTCGTCCCGGCCGCGTTCTCAAATAGCGCGACATTCAACGGGAACATGACACCCATCAAGCCGATTGTGGCCGCAGCGGCGACCGTTGTCGTCACGCGAATCATCGAACTGAGTCCGGAAGAGGTCGCTTCGATACGACCGGCACGATAATGCCGCACCAAGTTCGGGACGTTTGCCATTCCGAGCGCCGTCGTGAAAAGAATCGCGAATTGAACGAGCGGATAGCCTCGGTCAAATACCCCTTTGCCGACTTTCGCCGCATAATCCCCGCCCATCAGATTGACAATCGTGAACGAGTCGACGAGTTGCATCCATAAAATCCCGAGCGAGGCGAAACCGACGGCAAACCCCGTCGTCAGTAAGATTCGAAGGACAGACCGCAACGTCGTGGGTTGTACCGGTACGAGCCGTAACTGCTTCGCCCATAATGACAAGATGACGATGGCGATGACACCTCCGAAGAGCGTCGCCCCATACGCGTATCGACTGAGTGTATAGGCGTCTTGGCCGAAGCGCACGCCAATCAACAAGGCGACGAGTAAGACCGTGACGCGAACGAGGTTCTCGAGCACTTGAGAAATCGCACTCGGCCGCAAGTCATCGACGGCCTGAAACGAACCGCGGAGCACCGCCAAAGCCGGCATGAGTAAATAACTCAGGCTGATGATCCGCAGCGTCGGTGCGAGTTCCATGTCCCCGAGGAGACGGGCGATGACCGGTGCTAGCATCCACATCGTGACGACAAGGATGACGGCTAGACCGAGCAAGGCATAAAAACTGCCCCATAACACTTCGAGCTTTCGTCTCGGTCCATGGGCGCCGACACCGATTTTGGCAATCACGACCGGCATCGCATACATGCCGAGCGAAGCGACGATCGCGGCAAACGGATACACCGTCTGATAGGCATATAGCCCGAAGTCTCCGGCGATATTTTGGTAAGGCACTCGGTAAGCGAAACTGATGAACTTTGAAAGATAGCCCGCGAGCGCAAATAAGACGACGCCGGTCGCAAATTTACTTGGCGACCGCATGCGACAACCTCTTCACGAGCTCCTCAAGCACCGTATCGGCATCGTTCAACAGTTCGACGACCGGCATGCGGCCACTGAGCGACAATTTGAGGGCGCCGTTGTCTTGTCCGACACCGAGTTTCCGACCGAGCGGCATCGTCCATTCCATGAATGACGGTACGTCGAGCGCCGTCGTCGATTCGAGCGACAATACCATCTCGATGCGGCCCGGAGACTGTTTGATGCGCGCCACTTTCGCCATCTCGCCATAGATGCGCAGACGCGTCAGTTGGATGAGGAGCGCGACCGGTTCCGGGAATTCGCCGAACCGTTCAATCAACTCGTCCTGGAGGGCGAACAACGCTTCTGGTGTATCGACATACTTGAAGCGTTTGTACATCTCGATTTTCAATTCGCTGTCCGATAAATAATCGTCCGGAATGTACGCATCCGCTTGGAACGCGATTTCCGGTTTGAAGACGACTTGTTTCGCCTGACCGCGCATCCGGTCTTTCCGTTCTTCGATGGCTTCAGACAACATTTGCGAGTATAAATCGAACCCGACCGAATCAATGAACCCGGACTGTTGGGCCCCGAGCAGATTTCCGGCGCCGCGAATTGATAAGTCGCGCATCGCAATCTTGAACCCGCTCCCGAGCTCCGTGAACTCTTTAATGGCCTGTAGCCGGCTCTCCGCGACCTCGGTCAAACGCTTGTCTTTCCGATACGTGAAGTAGGCGTAGGCGATCCGGTTGGAACGCCCGACACGTCCGCGCAACTGATACAGCTGTGACAGCCCCATCTTGTCCGCATCGTGGACGATGAGTGTGTTCACGTTCGGGATATCGATGCCGGTCTCGATGATCGTCGTCGAGACGAGCACATCCGCTTCCCCTTCTAAGAAACTGATGAGCTGGCTCTCGAGTTCTGTCTCGGTCATCCGACCGTGTGCCGTCGCAATGCGTGCCTCCGGTAACAAAGCGCGAATCTCTTCTGCCTTCCGCTCGATGCCTTCGACGCGGTTGTAGAGGAAGAATGCCTGTCCGCCTCGCGCGAGTTCGCGCTCAAGTGCTTCCCGCAAGACGATACCATCGTATTCCATGACATACGTCTGCACCGGGTAGCGATTCTCCGGCGGTGTCTCGAGTACCGACAAGTCCCGGATGCCGATCATCGACATGTGGAGTGTCCGCGGAATCGGTGTCGCCGTCAGCGTCAAGACGTCGATATTCGTCTTCAACTGCTTGAGCCGTTCCTTGTGCTTGACCCCGAATCGCTGCTCTTCATCAATGATGACGAGACCGAGATCGGCGAACGTCACATCTTTCGACAAGACGCGGTGCGTCCCGACGACGACGTCAATCGTCCCTTCTTTCAAGCCTTTTTTCGTCGCCGCCATCTCGCTTTTCGAGCGAAAGCGGCTCATGACAGAGACGTTGATTGGAAATTCACTGAACCGTTCGAGCATCGTCTCGTAATGTTGTTGCGCCAGCACGGTCGTCGGCACAAGGAACGCGACTTGCTTCCCGGCGAGCACGGCTTTGAACGCGGCTCGAATCGCCACTTCCGTCTTGCCGTAACCGACATCGCCGCAAAGGAGACGGTCCATTGGCCGCGACCGTTCCATGTCCGCTTTGATTTCGGCGATGGAGCGGACTTGGTCTTCTGTCTCTGCGTACGGGAACGAGCTTTCGAACTGGCTCATCTCTTCGTCATCACCTGGGAACGCATAGCCGACGGACGCTTCACGCGCCGCGTACAGCTTGATCAGTTCATCGGCGATGTCTTCCACCGATTTGGCGACTTTCGATTTGACCTTCTTCCACTCGGTTCCGCCGAGTTTGTAAATCTTCGGCTCTTTACCTTCGGCCCCGACATACTTTTGAACGAGATCGATTTGATCGACGGGGACGTACAGCGCATCGTCGCCGGCATAGACGAGATGTAAGTAGTCTTGATGAATGCCGCCGACTTCAATCGTCTTGATGCCTAGGTACTTCCCGATTCCGTGATGGATGTGGACGACATGGTCGTTCGGCTTCAATTCTTGGTAACTTTTAATCCGTTCGGCGTTCGTCAAATTCTTCGTCTGACGTTTCCGCTTCGTGACGCGCTTGAACAGTTCTTCTTCGGAAACGACGACGAGACGGCTCGTCGAGAGTTCAAAGCCGCCTTCGATTTGTCCGATCATGACATGGACGTGACGCGGCAACAGCTCACCGTCCACATTTGTGAACGTGGATGAGATTCCATAATCGTCAAGCAACTCCACCACTTTATCGGCCCGTGTTTGATCCCCTGCCAAGAAGACGATGCGATGGTCACCTTGTTGCCACCGTTCGACTTCTTGTTTCAATAAGTGCATCTGGCCATGAAACGCCGGGAGCGGGCGACAGCTGAGGTGGACCGTGTTCGTCTCCGGAATTCCGGACCGTCGTGACGGCAACAAGGAGAACGCGACTTGCTTCAACGTACGGAATACTTTATGCATCGGGACGGCGAGCGTGTAGTTGCTGACCGATTCCCCTCGTTCGATGAGCGACGAGAACCATTCCGCTTCTTCGCGGTCTTGCACGTCGGCAGCATCTTCAATCCGTGCCACTTCATCTAACATCAACACCGCTTCCGCCCCAACATAATCGAGGAGCGTCGAGCTATACAGGAGCGGTGTGTACTTCCCAACTTTTTCAGGAACCTCGCCTCGACCGAACTGTTCGATGTCCCGGGCGATTCCGTCCTCGAGCGCTTGCCGGATCGTCTCGGTCTCAATGAGCGAAAGCGTCCGCTCATATTGACGTTCGAGTGCTTGTCCGGCCTGCTGCAACTGGTCGCGTGAGGCGATGAACTCGGTGGCGGGTGGGATGACCGCTTCGCCGACGACACCTAGCGAACGCTGCGTCTCGGCATCAAACGTAAAGATGGAATCGACTTCGGTGTCGAACAAATCGATGCGATACGGGCGCGCTGCCGTGAGCGGATAGACGTCTAAAATACTGCCGCGGACGGAGAATTCACCCGGTGCCGTCACGGTGGCCGTCCGTTCATAACCGAGCGTGATGAGCGTCTCGGCGAACGGCTTTAAATCGAGCTCTTGTCCAGGTTTGATGTGATGATGGCTCGTCTGCCAGTCTGACGGGTTCGGGATATAACGGCGCAAGCCACCGAGCGGCACGACAAGGACGCCTCCCGTTTCGTCAAGGAGACGTGTCCGAGCCTCAATCCGAGCGGCAAGCAATTCTGGGCTCGATGTGAGGGATAGTTCGCCAGCGAGCGTCTCATCAATCGGATAAAGCAACGTTTTGCTCGGACCGATGAGCGACTCGAGTTGATCGTACATTTTTTGTGCTTGATACATGTTATGCGTGACGACGACGAGACGTCTTGGCGAATTTTTCGCCAAACCCGCCAATACAAGCGCCTTGGCACTTGTCGTCAATCCGGTGACGAGTTGTCGATCGACTTTTGGCAACCGCTCCCGAATCACGTTCGTCTCAGGTAACGTCACCATGAATTTCTCTAGAGCATTCATTTGTTTTCCTCCACCTCATACGACAAAAAAGGGTACGTTGACCCTTTAGTTATATCGATTCATGAGCGCAATCCATTCAGTATCCACAAAATCGGTTGCGGCGGACACAGCTTGATCGAGCGTATCATTTAATTCTGGCATGTCTTCTTTACGGTAGTTCATAAGCACCCAATCGACCACTTTAATCGGATGCGGCGGACGGCCAATCCCCAGTTTCAGACGTTTAAAGTCTTGTGTGCCTAAATGCTGAATCAACGACTTGATGCCGTTATGTCCGCCGGCACTGCCTTTCGGACGGAACCGCAGTTTTCCTGGGACCATGTCCAAGTCATCATAAATGACGAGCAAGTCGTCAATCTCAATCTTATAATAATCTAAAATCGGACGGACCGACTCGCCTGATAAATTCATATACGTGAGCGGTTTGACGAGGACGACACGTTCTCCATTGATTCTTCCCGTTCCAATCAATGCTTTAAACTTGGCTTCATCGAGTTTGATCCCATGCTTGTCGGCAAGGCGATCAATCGCCAAAAATCCGACGTTGTGACGGGTCATCTCATACTTTTTGCCTGGATTCCCGAGGCCGACGATACATTTCATCTTATTCCTCCTGAACAAAAAAGCCCAAAGGCGAACGCCTTCGGGCCTCGTTTTTTTAATCGAACAGTGTGCTCACCGATTTGTGCTCGTGGACACGCATGATCGCTTCTCCAAGCAAACGGGCAACCGACATCTGCTTGATTTTGCTTGAACATTCGCGACCTTCTAAATCGATCGTGTTCAAAACAACAAGTTCCTTGATTGACGAGTTATCGATCCGTTCCATCGCCGGTCCAGATAACACTGGGTGTGTACACGAGGCGTACACTTCTTTTGCACCAGCTTGGACGATGGCATCGGCCGCGAGCGTGATTGTTCCAGCTGTATCGATGATGTCATCGATCAAGATGGCCGTCTTGCCTTCAACGCTGCCAACGATGTTCATGACTTCAGCCACGTTCGCTTCAGGACGACGCTTGTCGATGATGGCGATTGGAGCCTTCAAGCGTTCGGCAAGCTTACGGGCACGCGTGACGCCACCGTGGTCCGGTGAAACGACGACAATGTCTTTCGCTTTAAATTCATCTGTCTCAAAATACGTCGAGATGAGTGGAACACCTAATAATTGGTCTACTGGGATATTGAAGAAACCTTGGATTTGAGCAGCATGCAAGTCCATCGTGATTAAACGCGTGGCACCTGCAACCGTCAATAAATCAGCGACAAGTTTCGCTGTGATCGGCTCACGTGAGCGCGCCTTGCGGTCTTGGCGAGCGTAACCGTAGTATGGCATGACCACGTTAATCGTCCGAACCGATGCTCGTTTCAACGCATCGATCATGACGAGTAACTCCATGAGCGTTTCGTTCACCGGTGAGCTCGTCGATTGAATGATGTACACATCATCGCCTCGCACGCTCTCCTCGATGTTGATGTAAAGTTCTCCGTCGCTAAACCGCTTCACTTGGCAATCGCTGAGCGGGATGCCAATTTCCTTGGCAATCTCTTCGGCGAGTGGGCGGTTTGAGTTTAAGCTAAATAGGCGAATTTCACGTTCATATACAGTAGACATGTTTAGGATTCTCCTCCATCGTTTTCCATAATAATAGGCAGCAACTTATCGTTTCGTGTAACCTTCTTTATTCGTTTGGCGTTCGCGTGCAATCGCAAGCGCCTCTTCAGGAACGTCATCCGTGATCGTCGAACCGGCTGCTACGATTGAGCCTTTTCCGACTTTCACCGGAGCGATCAAGTTCACATTGCAGCCGACGAATGCATCGGCTTCGACGACCGTTTCGAACTTGTTCTTGCCGTCATAGTTGACCGTGATCGAGCCACAGCCGAGGTTGACGCGTTCCCCGATCGAAGCATCTCCGATATAGCTGAGATGTGATGCTTTCGCACCGTCTCCGAACGTTGATTTTTTGATTTCCACGAAGTTACCGACGCGCGTATTCGCGCCGAGGACTGCTTGTTGACGAAGGTGGGCGAACGGCCCGACCTGTGCTTCAGTTCCGACACGGCTGTCACTTACGACCGATTGACGAACCGTCGCACCGTCTTCGATGACGCTATTGCGGATATCTGAATTTGGACCAATCACGCACTCTGAACCGATAATCGTTTTCCCGAGAATGACCGTCCCTGGATAGATGATCGTATCCGAACCGATGACGGCATCTGGTGAGATGTATGTCGAAGCTGCATCCATGAATGTGACACCTTCACGCATGAGGCGTTCGTTCGTCCGCTTGCGCATGACCGCTTCAGCTTGTGAGAGAGCGACACGATCGTTGACGCCGATCGTTTCATCGAATGTCGGCGCCGTGTGTGCTGCCACGACTTCGCCTGCTTCTTTCGCAATCGAGATGACGTCCGGCAAGTAGTACTCGCCTTGAGCGTTGTTGTTCCCGACTTGCTTCAATGCATCAAACAAGAGCTCATTATCGAACACGTACGTTCCGGTGTTGATTTCACGAATCTCTAGTTCAGTGTCAGACGCATCTTTATGCTCGACGACTTTTGTGACATTTCCGTCTTCCCCGCGGATGACGCGGCCATATCCAGTCGCATCATCAGCAATCGCAGTCAACACGGTCACTTTTGCCTGTTGCGCCTCGTGATGGGCCAACAACGCCTCGAGCGTTTCCGCTGTCAATAGCGGTGTATCGCCGCAAACGACGAGCGTCGCGCCAGGTTTGCCTGCGAGTTCAGCTTCTGCCATCTGTACCGCATGGCCCGTACCGAGCTGTTGTTCTTGGACCGCATACTCCACGCGTGAGCCCAACGTCTCTTGTACCGCTTCAGCCCCATGGCCGACGATGACGATTTGACGACTGACCCCGATTTTGTCGAGTTGATCGACGACGTGTTCGACCATCGGTTTTCCAAGGACCGGATGAAGTACTTTATAAAGCTTCGACTTCATGCGCGTCCCTTTACCTGCTGCCAAAATGACTGCAAAACGATCCATTCTTGATTCGCTCCTATCTCATATCGACTGTAATGTACTCAAATGTTCGGTTTTTTATACATTCAAACCTTATTTACACCGTATCTACTATATCGAAACCATGACGCGGTTTCAACCGTTGTACCTATTCGTAACCAATGAAACGTAAAAAGGCAGCGGAAGGATCCCCATCCGCTGTCAAATATTACTCGTTCATGGCATTATATTGGGCTTGCGTCTCGGCGATGGCGACGTCCTCTTGACCGTACGCCTCTAAAACGGCAGCCTCGACTTTCTGACGCATATCTCCATTAATCGGGTGAGCAATGTCACGGAAAATCCCTTCTGGCGTCCGCTTGCTCGGCATCGCTACGAACAGACCGGTACTCCCTTCAATGATTCGAAGGTCGTGTACCACAAATTCGTGGTCGAGTGTAATGGAGGCCAGTGCCTTCATTCTACCTTCCGTCGCGACTTTGCGAATTTTTACGTCTGTGATCTGCATGTTTCGCATCCCCTTTTCATCGTTGTCTGGACCGTGGTGTACTTTCTAAAAGGCTGAGATGATTCCAAGCGAACCGATTGACTTCGTACGAATCTTATACCCTTTCATCATAAAACGAAATCAATTTTTTGCCAATCACTTTAAGAACTGTTCGACGTTTCCACGCGAAATCGTGACGAGACCTTCATCCGAGTCGACGTTCGTCAATTTCATTAAACTGACGTATTCGCTCACCATTTTCTTCTCGGCGCCTTCTGCTTCCATAAGTACGCCGACACCGGCAAGGTTCGCTTCGAACTCGTTCAAGAGACTCATCATTCCGCGAATCGTTCCGCCAGCTTTCATGAAATCGTCAATCAACAGCACGTTCGCGCCACGTGGCAAACTGCGACGCGCGAGCGCCATCGTGCGAATCGCCTTCGACGAACCGGAGACGTAGTTGATACTCACGGTCGAACCTTCGGTGACACGACTATCGGACCGAACGATGACAAACGGTACCCCGAGTTGCTCGGCTACAGCGTAGGCGAGCGGAATCCCTTTCGTCGCAATCGTCATGACGACATCGACTTTCCGATCAGCGAACACCGAGGCGAAGACTTGGCCCATCGGCTTCACTTGACGCGGGTTACCGAGGACGTCTGTCAAATAGAGATAACCTCCTGGGAGCAACCGTTCTGGCTTCGACAACTGTTCACATAGCCCGTCGATCATCGAGAGCGACTTGTCTTTGCTCCACCCTGGGATGAACATGACGCCACCGGCCGCTCCTGGCACCGTGACCAGTTTACCCGTGCCATCGTGGGCCAACATTTCACTGACAATGACCAAATCTTCACTGATGGATGACTTGGCTGCTTTATAACGGCTCGAAAACATCGATAACGAGACGAGCTGGTGCGGATGGTCCAGCAAATAACGGGTCATATCAACGAGACGACCACTTCTACGAATTTTCATACGGATTCCCCTTCACTTCTTCAATAATAGACGAATGTTCTAAACAGAATATATCATTCTCATTCGTCTTTGTTCAATGTTTTTTGCCGAGAATCCGAACGACGAACACTTCAGGACAAAATCCTTTCAGCCCGTTATAGACACGATGTGCTTTTTGTTCATGCTCAATTAGTGCGAATACGGTCGGACCACTTCCACTCATGAGCACCCCATCCGCTCCGCAGTGGAGCATCGTTTCTTTGATTTGGCGAACTTCCGGATGAAGTTCGAGCGTGACCGCCTCAAGGGCATTGCCTAAGTTTGAACAGATACCATCAAAATCACGATCACGAATCGCCGTGACCATAGCCTCGGTGTTTGGATGCACAATCTTCTCCATCTCTACCGCGCGATAGACGTCGGCCGTCGATACCCCGATTTTCGGTTTCGCCAAGACGACGTAACACGGTGGCGGTGACGGGATTGTCTCTAACTGTTCACCGCGTCCGCGCGCGATGGCTGTTCCCCCCATGACACAAAACGATACGTCCGATCCGACGGCGGCCCCAAGTTCGGCCAACTCTTCTAACGACAGGCCGAGGTCGAACAGGTCGTTCATACCTCGAAGCGTCGCGGCAGCGTCACTCGATCCGCCAGCTAGCCCTGCCGCGACCGGAATCTGCTTATCCAATACGATTTCGACACCTTGCTTGATGCCAAATCGCTTCCGCAACAACTCGGCTGCACGATACGCCAAGTTCCGGTGGTCATTCGGCACATAGGCATGTTCAGATTGAATCCGAATCTCGTCTGTATCAAGGACGGTCAATTCCAGTCGATCCGATAAATCCACTGTCGTCATTACCATTTCTACTTCATGATAGCCATCTGCCCGCTTCCCAAGGACGTCAAGCGTCAAATTGATTTTTGCCGGCGCTTTCACACTGATCGTGCGCATATCGTTCACCCTTCCCATGTATCTCCTGTTCGCCATTGTACCGTAAACGAGCGCACAAAAAAAGAAGCAGCTGCCAATGCATCCGCCTCTCATTTATCGTTCAATTGCTGAATTCAATTTTAACTGTATCCGTTAGGACATCAGCGTAGCTATATGAGACACGTTCCACGTTATGATGGTCTTCATCCAATTTGACGACGAACACCGCGGGATACGTCTCAACGAGCGTTCCAAACCGAGTAACGACTTTCTTACGACCGCCGTTTGCTTTCAACGTCAATCGTTCTCCAACATGCGATTCGAGTTTCTGTCTGATTTCTTGCAACGTCTTTGGCATACGCTTCACCTCACTGTTACAAGTATAACACATTCAGAAATGAAAATAAAGATTAATATTATATCGATTCGCTATCCGGTCGTCAACTGTTTTTAAGTGGTAAAATTGTGTCCGCTAACCGTGCAAACTCTTCAAGCGAAAGCGTTTCGCCTCGCCGTTTTGGATCGATTTCAGCCTCACCCAGGAGACGTTCGATTTCCATTTTTTTATCTTTGCCCAGGTGATTCGTCAAGTTATTCAAAATCGTTTTCCGACGTTGCGCGAAACTGGCACGGGCAATCTCAAAGAAGAAGGCTTCATCCTTCACGTCGACCGCCGGTTTGGGGCGCATCTTCAACGTGATGACCGCTGAATCGACGTTCGGCGCCGGCATGAACACACTTTTCGGGACGATAAAGCTCACGTTCGCCTCTGCGTAATACTGAATTGCAATCGAGAGAGAGCCGTATGCTTTCGTCCCAGGCTTCGCTCCGATCCGCTCGGCAACTTCTTTTTGAATCATCATGACGAGTGAACGGAACTTGATTTGGCTTTCCAGTAAACGCATGATGATTGGCGTCGTCACGTAATACGGCAAGTTCGCCACGACCGAGATGTCTTCGATACCTTGACTGAAAAACTCACGCTCGACGATGGCTTGAATATCGAGCTCGAGCGCATCGCCGTGGATGACATGCACGTGTGGATAAGGAGACATCGTGTCTTCCAAAATCGGAAGCAGACGTTGGTCGATTTCGAGGGCGACGACCTTTTTAGCCCGCTTGGCAGACTGTTCCGTCAATGACCCGATACCGGGACCGATTTCGAGTACCCCGCTCGCCTCTCCTAGCTCCGCGGCGTCCACGATTTTATTCAAAATATTTAAATCGATTAAAAAGTTCTGCCCAAGCGACTTTTTAAACGAGAAGCCGTGACGTTCTAGAATTGATTTCGTGCGTTGAATTGTGGCGATGTCTTTCAATGATTTTCCTCCTCTAACTGAGCCAGTGCTCGTTCCCATTCTTCAATCGTGACCCGTAACGCTTCCACACGTTTCACAAACTGTTTCGCGTTCGGTTCACCAATGCGAAGTAACACCCCGAGCCGTTTGCGCCGCTGCGCCGCGTCTGGTCCGCCAATCAAATCGGCCTCGAGCACCATCTGACGGGTGACGAGCGGCATGTCCGTCTCAACCCGCTGTTCATACAACGCTTCGAGCACACGGCGAATCGTCGCTGGAGAAGCATGCTCGACCCCGATTTTACCGCGCTTGTCTTTCGCTTCGGCTCGAGGGAGATAGGCATGCTTGCACCCTTTGACTTGCTCCTCGACGATGGCCCGGATCCGGTCACCCGGATAATCCGGGTCCGTCAAAATAATCACGCCTCGTGTCTCTTGGGCACGTTTGATTCGCTCGATTGTTTGCTTCGAAACAGCCGATCCGTTCGTTTCAATCGTATCGACGTCATATACTTCCTGTAGCCGCGTCGTGTCGTCTCGACCTTCGACGACAATCACTTCTTGTATCTTTTCACGCATCATCGGTTCCTTCTTTCTCTTCTTGCTTCGGGATGACCCAAATCGTGAGTGGCTGACGCCCAAACGTCACCGCCTCTTCTTTTGAGTCCATCATCACATCGATTTTATTGCCTTTGATGGCACTGCCTGTGTCTAAGGCAATCGCCATGCCAAACCCTTCGACGTAAACGCGTGTGCCGAGTGGGATGATGGCTGGATCGACCGCGATGATTCGCATGCCTTCATACAGAATCGTGTCCGTCACATCATAACCGCTGCGCGTCAGTACCCTGCCGTCAAACGTGATTGTATCTTCTGCATTGTTCGTATACGCCGTCGCCTCGACGAGAAGCTGTTTCGCAGAGGTGAAATCTAAGACATCCTCGGCTCGAGGCGTCTCTTCGATTTTAATCTCTGCTTCCTCTCGAAACGGGCTCGACGGTTCGGTCGTTGCCGTCTCCTCTTGTTCTTGCTCGGTCTCTTGGTTCGTTTCTGGTTCAACTACGACCTTCGTTCCAAATTTTATGATTTGAGGGCGTACGGTTCGCAGCGTTTCCACGCTCGTTTCGGTCCGATTTGTAATTGTACCATTTTCCACTGTCAGTGCATACCGCGTCCGTTCGAGTCCAGGGACACCGACTTGAACAACCTCGGTTTCTCCGAGCGCAAGCGTGTCGTCCTCTTCTCTGACGATTTCAAATGGGATGAGTCGATTTTCATACTGCACGACGTCTCGACTCACATTGACCGTGATTGTCATCCCGTCTCGCACTGGTGTCGCCAGAGCCGGTTCGACAGTATCCTTGTCAGAAACCGTCACATTCGCCTCCTGTAGCGCCTGCTCGACAGTTTGAGCCATCGTATGAACCGTCTTCGCCTCATCGCCGACAATGACATCGAGTGCGACGACAGGCTGATACCGGATGGTCATACCCGATGTAATCGGGGTACGGACGCCCGGGTACACATCGTCCCCGTCACGGACACTCACTCCATAACGAAGCAACACGTCTTCGACAGTCCGTTCACGCGTCTCAATCGTTTCGATTTGTCCGTAACCAATTTGTAGCGAGACGGTACGGGCCCGCTCAATCTGAATAACTCGGTCGAGCGGGATATCCGCACTCAAAGCCGGCGTCACGACGTCTGACTCGTCAACGACAATCCCCGTCTCTTCAAGCACATCTAACACCGATTCGCCCCGACTCTCATGCACCATCGTCACTCCGTCATCGATGATGGTGATAGGTTCTGGTTGCATCGCCATATAGGCGAACACAGCGGTGGCCACGACGCCGACGCTTAACACGATCCGTCTGAACATCATGGGAGACGGAACAGGCGCTTCGCATTAGCGGTCGTCGCCTCAGCAAGTGCGTCGTAAGACATGTCACGTAGCGATGCAATCTCTTCGGCGACATACGTGACGTAAGCCGGTTCGTTCCGCTTGCCACGGAACGGCGTCGGCGTTAAATACGGACAGTCTGTCTCTACGAGGAGTCGATCGAGCGGGACTTGTTGTGCCACCGCTTTTGGTACTTTCGCATTCTTGAACGTCACCGGTCCCCCAAGAGAAATATAGAAGTTCAAACGCAGACAGCGCTCCAACAGTTCGACGGACATGCTGTAACTATGGAACACACCCCCGACCTCTTCGGCGTGTTCTTCCTCTAAAATATCGAGCACGTCGGCGGTCGCTTCCCGATTGTGAATCACGATCGGCATATTCGTCCGTTTCGCGATGGCGATTTGTTGCCGGAACACGTGCTGTTGGACATCTTTAGGTGATTTGTCCCAATGATAGTCGAGCCCGATCTCCCCGAGCGCCATTACTTTCGGATGATCCATCAATGTCTCGATTCTTGCCAAATCGGCCTCCGTGCAATCGACGGCGTCGACTGGGTGCCAGCCGACGATCGCGTAAATGTCTTCATACGTTTCCGCGAGCTCGATGGCACGCGTGATGGTCGGATTGTCGAACCCGACGACGAGCATCGGGGAAACGCCCGCAGCACGAGCTCGTTCAATCGTCGCTTCGACGTCTTCATTGAACTGTTCTGCATTGATATGTGTGTGTGTATCAATCAACATGATGGTTCCTCCTTGTATAGACAAAGAGGGAGACCGAAGTCTCCCCCAAACGATTATTTGACGATGGCCCCGTTCGGCATATTCTCAGATACGGTCGCAAGTTCAAGCTTGCCGTCTTTATCCGCCGCTAAAATCATCCCTTGTGACAATTCGCCACGCAGTTTGACCGGCTTCAAGTTGGCGACAACGATGACTTTCTTGCCAACCAAGTCTTCCGGCGCATACCATTCCGCGATACCCGAGACGATTTGACGCGTCTCCCCGCCAAGGTCGACTTGAAGTTTCAACAACTTCTTCGCCTTCTTGATTTTATCGGCTTCGATGATTTGACCGACACGGAACTCGACTTGGTCAAAGACGTCAATCGTGATTTCTGGACGCACGTCCTCATCTTCGACGTCGCCCGCTTCCGCTTCGACTTCTTCGACACGAGCTTGCGACGCTTGACGCATCATCTCTTGAATCGCATCGACTTCTTCTTTGACGTCACGACGCGGGAAAATCGGTGTCCCGTCTGTGACGACGGCTCCATCGAACGCCGCGAACGTATCGAGCGCTTCCCATGACATATCTTCTCCTTCGAGACCAAGCTGACGGAACATCTCTTTCGGCGCCCGTGTCATGAACGGTTGAATCATGACCGCGACGTGACGGAGCACGCCGGCGAGGTGAGTCATCACCGACGCCAGTTCGTCTCGTTTCGTTTCATCCTTCGCAAGGACCCACGGTTGTGTCTCATCAATGTATTTATTGGCACGGCTAACGAGTTGCCAGATGCTTGTGAGCGCCACCGAAAACTCCATGTGTTCCATAGCCGCTTCCGTCTTCGCTGTCGTCTCGTTGACGACTTGAAGCAATGAGGCATCGAATTCCGTCACATTGCCCGCGTACGCCGGAATGTTCCCATCAAAATACTTCTTAATCATGGCCACGGTCCGGTTGAGCAGGTTCCCGAGGTCGTTCGCAAGATCAAAGTTCAAGCGATCAACGAATGCTTCCGGTGTGAACGTGCCGTCTGCCCCGAATGGAACTTCACGAAGAAGATAGTAGCGGAGCGAGTCGAGTCCGTATCGGTCGATCAGTGGAATCGGGTCGACCACGTTGCCTTTTGATTTCGACATTTTGCCGTCTTTCATGAGCAACCAACCATGTGCGAAAACTTGTTTCGGTAACGGGAGGTCAAGCGCCATGAGCAACGCTGGCCAAATGATTGTATGGAACCGGACGATCTCTTTTCCGACCAAATGGACGTCGGCTGGCCAATAGCGGTTGAACAACTCGTCGTTGTCCGACCCGTAGCCGAGGGCAGAGATATAGTTCGTAAGGGCATCGACCCATACGTATACGACATGCTTCGGGTTCGATGGGACTTGTACACCCCAGTCAAACGTCGTCCGTGAGACAGCCAAGTCTTGAAGACCCGGCTTCAAGAAGTTGTTGATCATCTCCGTTTTGCGCGATTCTGGCAAGATGAAGTCAGGGTGCGACTCGAAGTACTCGATCAAACGATCCGCATACTTGCTGAGACGGAAGAAGTAACACTCTTCGCGTACGAGTTCGACTGGGTGGCCGCTGTCCGGGCTCTTCCCGTCGATGAGCTGAGACTCCGTATAATACGTCTCATCAGGAATCGAGTACCAACCTTCATACTCTCCGAGATAAATATCATCATTTTTAAGAAGCGTCTCGAACACATGCTCGACGACAGCTTTGTGGCGTGCGTCTGTTGTACGGATGTAGTCATCATATGAGATTTCGAGACGGTCCCATAACACTTTGATGTCTTTGACAACTTCATCCACGAACGCTTGCGGTGTCACACCGGCTTCTTTCGCTTTTTCTTGAATTTTTTGACCGTGTTCATCCGTCCCAGTCAAATAACGAACGTCAAAACCTTTCAAACGCTTATAGCGCGCGATCGCATCGCCGGCCACCGTCGTATAAGCGTGACCGATGTGTAGTTTGGCACTCGGATAGTAAATCGGAGTCGTAATATAAAAAGTAGGCTTCGCCATTGTATGTTCTCCATCCTTTCGACATTTGCAATTTCCATTATACACGGTTCGACAAAAGAATTTCCAAACCAATTGTTTGGAATTTTTTTGTTGTTATCTCATAAAATATGTTCCAAAAAAACCCTTTCTTTGTTTCAGGTCCTAACTTTCGGGGAATTTTAGGTATATATCGCTCCTACATCGTCATTTTTCGAAAATGTAGATTTCCAATAGTAAGCAGTTGACTACAATTGGAAAGTTTAGTATGCTTTTTGCTGTAGTAACATTGTCGAATTTTGACGACTCATGTCACCAAGAGATTTCGACACCATTGGAGGAGGAAACACAAAATGAAATCTACAGGTATCGTACGGAAAGTTGATGAGCTCGGTCGTGTCGTCATTCCAATCGAATTGCGCCGCACACTCGGGATCGCTGAGAAAGATGCACTTGAAATCTACGTCGACAACGATCAAATCGTGTTGAAAAAATACAAACCGAACATGACTTGCCAAGTGACGGGCGAAGTATCGGATGACAACTTCAAGTTGGCTGACGGTAAATTGATCCTTTCACCAGAAGGCGCACAACGCGTTCTCGTCGAGTTGAAAAACATGCTCGAAAACTACTATAGCGAAGAGTAAGCAAGGGATTCCTTGCTTACTCTTTTTTGTCGACTTGATGATACGCGTCATACACTTCACTCCGTGACAGACCCCGCTCTTTAGCGGCTTGTTTAATGGCAGCGTTCGGTTTTAAGCCATCTTCAATGTAACGGTCGACGTGCTCGAGGGGCGATAGTGCCTCCCACCAATCGTGTGTCGGTGCCGCTTCCGTCGATCCTTCCACCATGACGACGAATTCGCCGCGTACTTCGCCTTCGCACCAGACCAACGCTTCTTCTACCGTCCCTCGTAAAAACTCTTCAAACGTTTTCGTCAACTCTCGTCCGAGAACGAGTTGCCGGTTGCCGAACACGTCTTGAATCCCGGTCAGCATCTCTTTTAACCGATGTGGCGCTTCATAAAAAATGATAGTGCCCGGTTCATATTGTAAGGATGACAACACATCGAGGCGCTCTTTCTTTTTACGGGGCAAGAATCCATAATACAAAAACCGCTCGGTCGCAAGACCAGAGGCGACAAGAGCCGTCAATGCTGCGTTCGCTCCAGGGAGTACGACGACGGGGAGCCTCGCTTGAATGGCCAACCTCACGAGGTCACTCCCAGGGTCTGAGATACCCGGCATGCCAGCGTCTGAGACCACGGCGACCGACTTGCCCGCCTCGATATCTTCGATTAAGCGAGGTCCACTCACGTGCTTATTATGCTCATGGTAGCTGACCAGTTTCGTCTCAATGCCGAAATGGCGACAGAGTTTCATCGTTTGGCGCGTGTCTTCAGCCGCAATCAAATCGACTTCTCCTAAAATTCGAACCGCCCGATACGTCATGTCTTCTAAATTTCCAATCGGCGTCGGCACAACATAGAGCGTGGGCCCATCAGTCTGGTAACTTTTCTGTGAGTTCATTACTCGTTCCCTCCATCAATTGCTGTTTTTGAGCCCGCGTGAGTTGTTTGATGGACCATTCGTACTGCATGGCTTCACGTTTGGTCGCAAACGACCTGACATATCGCAACGTCACCGGGAGACGAGCCCGTGTATATTTCGCACCTTTTCCGTTGTTATGCACTTCCATCCGCTTATCCACATCCGTCGTATATCCGGTATAGTACGTGCCATCGTTGCACTCGAGAATATAGGCAAAGTGCTTACGCATCGAGGATTGCCCGCATGTCGCTCGTATACGTGTCATCTTCCTCATAAACGATAAACGGAGGTAAGATTGTGAGCCCTGCTTTTCCATCTTTCGACCCCTCTATTAACAATGTGTTCGCGTCTCGACCTTGCTTCGGATAAACGAGTTGCATTCGCTTTGGTTCAATCCGATACGCCCGCATGAGCGTCAGAATGTCGAGTAATCGTTCTGGACGATGGACGAAGGCCACTTTCCCACCCGGTTTGACGAGTTGACTGGCTGAACGAATACAATCTTCTAGAGTGCAAAGGACTTCATGGCGTGCAATCGTATGATGTTCATTTTGATTGCGTAACGATGTCTCGTTCGCCAAAAAATAAGGGGGATTGCACGTGACAACATCGTAACGGGCATGTCCTAATCGACTTGCAGCGGTTTTCACGTCCCCTTCAACGATGTGGAGCCTCTCGTCCAACTCATTGATGGCAATGCTACGATTGGCCATGTCGACGAGGCGAGGCTGGATTTCAACACCCGTGACCGTCCCTTTCGTTCGATATGATAAAAAGAGCGGAATCGCCCCCGTGCCGGCGCACAAATCGACGAGCTTCCCTTTTTGAATCGGCACCCATACAAATTCGGCGAGTAATACGGCATCCAATGAAAATGAAAAAACGTCATCACTTTGAATGATCTTGCCGGGACGCCCTAACAAATCATCAAGACGTTCACCTTGTTTAACAGTCACGCCATTTCCCTCCTACATAACGTACAAAGGCGACGGACGGGAATACCCCCGTCTATCGCCCCTTATTAATGTTTATTTAGCATCGACATGCAGAAGAGACAGTCTCCGTCTTTTCTGACTTGTCCATAGTGCAAATTACAAATGTGAAATCCTTCTTGGTATAACGCCGCCAGATTGTTCTGTCCTTTTCCGGACAACGCAATTTGGGGATCCCCGTCAGGCGTCTCGACTTCTGCAAGTTGCTCCACTTTTTCACGCAAATGATGGTTTTCGAGATACATGTGTTGGTTTTCTTCGAGCAAATAGGCGAGTTGCTCTTTGAGCACCCCTAAATGCTCCGTCAACAATTGCATTTGTTGCTCGATCGCATCGACCCGCATCATGACTTCCTTTTTATCCATTCTTTCCACTGCTCAGCACCCCATCACTGTTTCGACGGTTTTCGTTTGACTGCACCGACCTCGACGAGCTCGTCGATTGTATACGTCACAACACGGGTCCGATCATTCAACTCGACTTGAATCAATTGATCCAAGATATTGAGACCGATGACACGTCCGTCACCTTCTGGAATTTTGATTCGTTTTCCGACGTCTGGTAAATCCCGCTTCAATTCTTCATACGTATCATTCTCGTATTTCAGACAGCACATGAGACGACCACACACACCGGAGATTTTATTCGGATTCAAGGATAAGTTCTGATCCTTGGCCATCTTAATCGATACCGGCTCAAATTCCCCTAAAAACGAGGAGCAACACAACACACGACCACAAGGCCCGATTCCGCTCAGCAGTTTCGCTTCGTCCCGAACTCCAATTTGACGGAGTTCGATCCGGGTGCGAAACACACTTGCTAAATCTTTGACGAGTTCCCGAAAATCAACGCGCCCCTCTGCCGTGAAATAAAAGATGACTTTATTACGATCAAATGTATACTCAACATCTACTAACTTCATTTCAAGTCGATGTTCACGAATTTTTTCTTCACAGACGGCGTGAGCGTCAAATGCTGCCAATCGATTGTCTTGAACGATTTCGGCATCTTTTTGATCGGCGACACGAAGGATTGTCTTTAACGGCAATACTACTTCGTCTTCACCCAGTTGCTTACCAACTTGGACGACTTCACCGTATTCGATGCCTCGTACCGTCTCTACGATGACATGGTCTCCACGTTCAAGCGTTGCTTCGCCTGGTGAAAAGTAATAGATTTTTCCCGCTTCTTTAAAACGGACTCCGACTACTTCAAGCACGCTCTCCTATCCTTTCTGCAAATCGAACGTTAACCGTTCGAACGTTAATTGAGGATTGACGTTTGCCTCAAGCCGTCGAATCGCCTCATGGACAGATTCAATAGCATGGACGATTTTATGAACCGGACGATCTTTTACAAACGCGGTATATAGCGCTTGTTCTTTCGTAAACAACTCCGGAACATAGTCTGTTCGCACTTTGAAGTGGAGCGCTTGCTCCAACCAATTTCCGAACAGCTCGAGACCGACTCGCAATTCATTCCGCCCTTTAAAATGACCGAGCCATTTTTCTTGGGCGAATAAAAGCAATTCTTGCGGGCGTTTTGTCAACACTTCAACTAATTGTACCACTAGCCCATACGCCTGTACAAACCAGTCGTTGTGAAGTGCCTCACGGGCGTCTTCGAATTTTGGATATGTCTCTAAAGCAAGACGTGCTAAATCGCTCGTACATTGCACGTCTGCGACCAACGTTTCCACAAGTCGTTCTCGATCAATCGGTCGAAACACTAAATGCTGAGCCCGCGAGCGAATGGTTGGTAATAAGAGTTGCGGCTGGGTCGTGACCAAGATGGCCAGTTTCCCAATGCCCGGTTCTTCGAAAAATTTTAAGAGACTGTTGGCCGCCTGAGGTGTCATTTTATGCGCTTGATGAATGACATATATTTGACGGTCCCCTTCTGCTCCACGTAGCGACAAGTCGCTCAACAATTGTTGAACTTGTTCTTTTTTGATACTGGCCCCATCCGGTTCCACTTCCATATAGTCGACGAGGTTCCCCGAATCCATCCGTCTACAGTTTCGACAACTGCCACACGGCTCTACTCCGTCAGGCGACTCGCAAAAAAGGGATTTTGCAAACAGTTGCGCCGTCTCAATTAAATAAGGTTCATAATCTCCTGAGAAAATATAGGCGTGACCCACCTTTTGAGCGACAATCGAATTTTCAATCACTTTGGCGATAACCGTTTGAGATTTCGCTAACTCTTGAAAGCTCATATTCGTGACCGTTCCCATTAAAACTGATGGAATCCTTCAATCGGCAAGACGAACACAGTCGCTCCGCCAACTTGTACTTCTACCGGATACGGAATATATGAATCAGCATGACCGCCCATCGGTGAAATCGGCGTGATCATTTGATCTCGGCTCGAGCAATTCGATTTGATTAGCGCGAGCAAATCGTCTAACCGTTCTTTTGGTACACCAATCATGAACGTTGTGTTACCTTCTTTCAAAAAGCCTCCCGTTGTGGCTAATTTTGTTGCGCGGAAGTCCTCTTCGATTAAAGCATCTGACAACCGAGCACTGTCCTTATCATGTACAATCGCGATTACCATCTTCATCATTGCGTCACTCCTCTTTCATTTAATCGTTCTAACGTAATATCTAACACTTCATCTTGAATCATTTCAATTGTAGCGTTCGCATCGATACGAACCATCCGATCCGGATGTTGTTCTAATATTTTTTTGAACCCATCGTATACGCGTTGATGGAAAGACTCATCTCGGCTCTCGATACGGTCTAATTGACCTCGATCTTTCATGCGACGGCTCGCTTGATCAGGGGTCAAATCAAAGAGGAAAGTCAAATCGGGTTTAATCCCGGCCGTTGCCCACTCGTTCAGTGATAGAATTTGATTCAAATCATATTGGAGTCCATATCCTTGATAGGCAATCGAGGCATCGACAAATCGATCACACACAACAATCGCCCCTCGTTTAAGAGCAGGTCGAATCACTTGATCGATGTTTTGGGCACGGGACGCGGCATACAGCATCATCTCGACGCGTGGAGTCATTTCATCATGTTCTGGTGATAATAAGACCTCTCGAATACTGTTTCCGACTTTGGTCCCTCCTGGTTCTCGAGTGACGACTACTTCGTATCCTTTTTCAGTCAATGAACGAACTAACAATTGCAACTGCGTGGTTTTCCCCGAACCGTCGGGACCTTCTACAGTAATAAACATACCTTTCACGATTAAAACTCCTCTACGATAACATCAATTTGTTTCATCATAACATGCCTACTCGCTTGCAGGTTCCGTCCTAGTGAAATCCATTCATTCAATACTCTAATTTTCTCGTGTGTGATGACTTCTCCTCTTAGTATCCACGGAATTCCTGGTGGATAAGGGATAACAGTTTCTGCAGCGACGGCTCCTATTGCTTGTTCAAATGATTTGCGAATGATATCTGCATCATCTGAAATAGCATTCAACACCGAAACACGTTCTGTCATCGGGTAAGGATAGATTGTTTCATCTTCGACAATGAGCGGGACATGTTGTGATGCATTTTTAATCAGTTTTACCCAATGTTGAATCTCTTGGCTTTTTAATTCCCTTAACGGCAGGCAGAATAACACATGATCTTCTGCAGCTAGTTCCGTATCAATACCGATTGACGCCAAATGTTGACTAAAGATGAGACCATTTTTCGGATATGTCAGCACGGTCATTTTGGTAAAATCATCGCCCACTTTGATTGAAAAGCCAGCTCGTCTCATTTCCATGATGAATGCGAAATGACTTTTTTGAATATGTGTCCAATCTCGTTCACTCAAATTTTCGAGATACTCTCTAGCGTAATCGAGTGAAGCCATAATCAAATAAGACGGACTAGACGTTTGAAAAGAAGAGAGTGCATGAAATAAACGTTTCTCATTAATCTCTTCCTTATAGTGGACCCAAGCACCCATCGTGAGCGCTGGAAGGGTTTTATGAGCAGACTGGACAACGGCGCTAGCTCCTTCGAAAATAGCGGATCGCTTTGGAAATGTAGGATGAATCAAATGAGCGCCATGTGCTTCATCAACTAAGAGAGGAATATGCAACGGACGCAAATAAGCACTGATCTCCGGGATGTTTGCCATATCTCCGTAATAAGTAGGAGATGTCAGTAGGAGGGCCTTCCCACCTGGGTACTGCGTGACAGCATCTTGAATTGTTTCTAATGCGACGACAGTCGGTAAACTGCTCCCCCTATCTAATTCAGGAGTGAGTAAAATGGGTTCTAAACCGAGCCACTCAATGGCGTTCCACACGGATTTGTGGGAATTACGTTGTACATATACTCGTTCTCCCCGTTTCACAGTTGCTGCCAACAGACTCCAGTTTCCCGCCGTTGACCCATTCACTAACCATTTACTTTTACTTTGATAAAGAGATCCTAGTGCCCTCTCTCCTTCTAGAATAATACCTTCAGCATGGTGTAAATCATCCAAGTGTCCGAGTTCTGTTAAATCGTATGGCATTATTTTTTGGAATACAGTCGGAAGTTTCTCATCTCTTACTGTTCCATTGTGATGACCAGGTACATGAAAAGAGACACGATCTTCGCGTACATGTTGCTCCAATGTTTCCATAAATGTGAAAGGATTATGTTTAGGTTTTCGAGTCATATAGGCAACCTTCCTATCCGAAATAGATGCGACTTATATACAAAAAGAGACGATCAAGCGGATGCTTGATCGTCTTTCGCGTTGGCCTGGCAACGTCCTATCCTCACAGGGGGAGACCCCCAACTACTTTCGGCGCTGAAGCGCTTAACTTCCGTGTTCGGCATGGGAACGGGTGTGGCCGCTTCGCTATCGCCACCAGACAAAAGAATATTAACATCGCCCCAAGGGCGTGTCAATCCATTTCAGGGTTGTTCCCTGAAAACTGAAGACTCATCAATTCACACAAACCATTAGACTAGATCAAAGCCTCGACCGATTAGTATCATTCAGCTCCACACGTCGCCGTGCTTCCACCCATGACCTAT
>NZ_JACSLT010000016.1:0-24554 GCF_018618275.1 Exiguobacterium sp. s194
ATTATTCCTCCTAAAGTAATATTTCCTTAAACTTAACATACCCCGATAGGGTATATCAAGTGTTTAGTATCATTTTACTTTATCGCTGTTTCCATGACTCTAATTTAGAAGTTCACAATGACCCCCCAAAAAAACCGCACCATTGATTTTAATATTTGATTACTTGTCTATAAAATGTGCAGTTTCTATGGAGTTTCGGTATTTCTGTTTAGTTTGGAAAGGAGAGGGAAATCAAGTAAATGAAACAAAAATAAGAAATGGAGGTTTTAACATGGCTCATGAACAACATCAGGAATTGATTCGGGCATTACATGATTGTGCAGCGGAATGTAACCATTGTTTTGACGCTTGTCTGCAGGAAGATGATGTGAAGATGCTAGCACAGTGCATTCGATTAGACCGGGAATGCGCGGACATGTGTGCATTTTTGGAACATGCCATTACTCACAATTCACCGTTCGTTTCCGAACTGGCAGCCGTTTGCGCAACCATTTGCGAAGCTTGCGCAGAGGAATGTGAGAAGCACGCCGATCATCATGAACATTGCAGACGCTGTGCGGAAGCTTGCCGTAGATGTGCAGAAGCTTGCCGTAACGCCGCATAACCTTACTCAAAAAGGCCCGTCGGAAATATTTTCCGACGGACCTTTTCTTTTATCAAGCATCATTCTGCTTCATGGATCCATTTGTAGCCGATTCCCCAAACCGTGAGAAAATGATCATCGACCGGAAAACCGGACTGGCGGATTTTTTCCCGAACATTTCGCACATGCGAATCGATGGTCCGCCCTTCCGTCTCTGAGTCGAATCCCCAAATTAACTGGATCAGCTGCTCCCTCGTAAACACTTTGTCGGCATTCTTCATCAGATGGCCCACCATCAGAAATTCTTTTGGCGTCAATTTGATGATATGTTTGCCGTACGTAAGTTCAAACCGGTCTTCGTCCCACACCAAACCGTCCACTTCAATGGTATTTTTCGGAGTTCTCCTGCGAAGCAGCGCCCCCATCCGGGCCAGCAACTCATCTTCATTAAACGGCTTTGTGATGTAATCATCCGCCCCGATATTCAATCCCTTAACAATATCCTCCTGTTGTTCCCGCGCCGTCAGCATAATGATTGGCACATCCGAAAATTTCCGGATTTCGCGGCACAGTTCCCAGCCATCCATTTCCGGCATCATGATATCCAGTAAGACGAGATCGAAAGGTTCCGATTCCAAATAGTCGAGGGCTTCATGAGCTCCCAGTGCTTTTTTACAGAGGTACTGATGCGGCTTCAAATATAAAGCCACTAAATCCAGCATTCGTTGTTCATCATCAACCAACAGCACTTTCTGCAAGCGAATCCCCCCTTTTCAATTCTATCAGGACGGTTGTCCCTTGTCCGTACTCACTTTGAAGCGTCATGAGACCACCGTGCGATTCGACGATTTCTTTCGCAATCGCCAGGCCAAGACCGCTTCCTCCGTACTGTCTGGATCTGGATTTATCGACCCGATACAATCGTTCAAAGACAAAAGGAAGATTTTTTTCCGGTATGCCCTCTCCTTCATCACGGATGCTTATGGTGATGGTACCTTTATCTTGGACTCCCTGTAATACCACTTGTGTTCCTTCAGGAGAATGCTTGCGGGCGTTGTCCAAGACATTCAGCAATACCTGCTGAAAACGTTCGGGATCAATGAAGGCGACAATCTCATGTTCACAATGGACAGCCAATGAAATCTGTTTCTCGTCAAAAGCTGGCCGAACCAAGGCAACGACGGATGCAAAAAGCATCTCCAGTGAAAATTCCTCTTTTTGAATGGCGAACTGGTTATGATCCATCTGAGCCAGCTCAAACAGCTGCCGGATCAATTCCGTCAAATGGGCCGTCTCTTCCCGGATGATGCCAATGTATTCCTTTTTCTCTTCCTCGGATGCATCCGGCCGGCTCGCGATATCGGCATATCCTTTGATATAGGTCAACGGCGTCCGCAACTCGTGCGAAATACTCGCCAAAAATTCATTCCGCTCATTTTTTAAATGTTCCAAGTCACTGGATAGAGCAGTGATGGCTTTCGCCAGCTCTCCCAACTCATCGTTTCGGCCAATATTCAGGCTGACCTCGTGGTGCCCTTCGCTTAACTGTTCCGTCGCTTCTTTCATCCGAATCAACGGCAACGTAATCAATCGGGATAGCAGAAAAATTGTGATGACGGTCAACCCGACAGCAATCAGGCCAACAATCAGGAATTGGTTTCGCAAATGACTGACCATCCCTTTGATATGATTGGTTTCCGCAAACATGAACACGTGGCCTCTATGTTCTCCTTCAATGGTGATTGGGCTGTCCGTCGCAATAAACTCTTTTTTGTCCCATCGCTCTTCCACGACCTTCCCTCCCTGCAGAACCTCATCAAAATCGGTGTGTTCCAACACTTCCCTCATTTCAGGTTCAATCAGATCGGAATGGGTCAATTCGTTGCCATCTGCATCCGTGATGATGACGATGAAATCGGAGGCCGATTCCATCAACGCCACATGGTTCAATGTCGCCGGTTCAAAACTGTCTTCCAATACTTCGCTGTGGGTGTTCCCTCTTGCAAGCAGGTTGGTCATGACTTCATCCACCCGTTCATTGACAAAAGTAACGTACAGGGTTAGAAACAAAACCGATTCAATGATGATAATAAACACAAAAAACAGCAAACCTATTTTCAATGCAAGCCTGTTTAACATGGCATCCCTCTTTAAGTCGATTGGTTAGCAGCAATCAAGACAAAGACTGCTGCCGAAAGCTGTTGGATTCGGTTCGTCTTTCAAACGGCTAGCTGGTTTCTACTTGGTTTTTCCCTCTTCCAGCAGCGTTTTCCAGGTCTGTAATCCGTCTTCCGACAAGTAGGCATTGCCTTCAAATGTGTAGATCGCCAGTTCCATTCCATCCATCGGGTTTTGTGCAATAAAAGCGACGGCATCTTGTGAAAGGTCCGGTGTATCCACCGGCTCGAGTTCTTCATTTTCCATAGTATACTTCACCAGAGCCGCCGCTGTCCCGTAGCTTCCGAAGTACAAATGGTCTTCGGTGAAATGCACCGCTGTGCCTGTTTCACTTCCGTCTGTAATGGCTTTAAAATTTTCTCCGCCATCCCGTGAGAAATAAATCCCTGCAGCCGTAGCTGCAGCGACGAAGTTTGAGTCAGCCGGGTGAAGAGCGAGCGAAGTCACTTCGCCTTCCAGCCCTTCAGCCTTCACAGTTTTCCATGATTCGCCTTCATCACCGCTTTTATATACGCCGGCTTCCAATAGGGAATTCTTGGCCGGATTGATTAGGAAAATGTCGTTACTGTTATATCCCACCGCCATGGCATGAAAATCCGTTTCTCCTTGAAATGCAATCTCTTCAATCGATTTACCGCTGTCGATGCTTCGCTGTATCCCTAGGGGATTGGGTAATTCTGAGTCTGCACTTGGGTGGCCCGACGTAATAAATCCTTCATTTGTTGCATTAAAGCCCATATAATCATGAAAATTATCCGCCGTTTCGAACCAGCCCTCTTCCCGGTAAATTTTCAGCCCGGTATGCGAGGCAAAATACAGTCCGTTCTCATTTCCTGCATAACCCATCCCATGAACATGGTTCAGTTCCCCTTCAAACGGCACTTCAAATGAATCCGTTGTATCATTGCTGCAGCCTGCCAGCAAAAGAAAAGCCGACAGCACTGCCGTTCCTATTCTCTTTTTTTTCATGTAGATGCCCTCCGAATATGTCATTTTTTATTTTTTATAAGTATAACATTCTTAAAGTTTAACGAAAAAGTTTCGACTTTTTGTGCAGATATCTTGATTTCAAAACAGGTAATCCATTCCCTCTACAATTGACCCAAAAGGAATAATCCTTCCAATCGGTCCGGTGGAGGATCTTTGCCTGATTTCTATTTATAAATTTTCTACACCTGACATTTCTTTTCTTTCGGTTAGTCCACTTTAAAGAAATGTTTTTTTCTCGTTTTTTCTTTGCAGCATTTTTCAAAATAACGTGGCCCGCATTATGCTTGGGAAATTCAGAGGTATCAGCACGGTTTGATCTGTTCCATATAACTCGCGATATCCTCTTCGGACATTTCACCCGTAATAATTTTCTCGATTTTGCCCTCTTGATTGACTAACAGAGTAGTCGGCAATGGACGGATATTATAAGCTTCCATAACACTTTTGTCCTTATCGATAACAATCGGGAACGTTAAATTTCGCTGTTCAGCAAATTGTCTCACTTCATAATCGGATTGCGCAATATTGACAGCGAGTATCTCCACACCTTGATCCTTGTATACCTGGTACTGCTTTTCCATCAGCGGGAACTCTTTTTCGCACGGTTTGCACCAAGTACCCCAAAAGTTCACGAACACCCCCTGCCCTTTGTACTCAGACAGCTGATGCCGTTCCTCGTTCAAATCCGTCAACGCAAAATCGGGTGCCGAATCTCCAACTTGCAGCAATTCGTTTTTCTCTTTTGTTAATCCGTTGTAGATGGTAAATGCAATAGCGACAACCAGAATGAACAAATACTTGTCCTCATAATCAAGCGATTTCTCTTTTTATCCTTTTTAGCAGCCATACACTGTCACGTCCTTCCTAGATGATGGGTTGAGTCCATTAAAACCCTGTAAATCCACCCGTAAATTGCGATAAAAAAGCGATGATTTCTGTCAGCATGTCAAAGTAAAGTAAAACGCCCATCAGAATCATTAATGCTCCTCCTATTGACATGAAAAGAGCGCTCTTCTTCTTCAAGAAAGTCATTTTCTCAATAAAAAACGACATCAAGAGAAAAGGAATGGAAAATCCCAGAACGTAAAACAGCATATAGAGTAAGCCACTGTCCGGATCCGCTACTCCGAGTGCAATAACTCCTGCAAGTATGGGACCGGTACACGGGGTCCATCCAGCTGCAAAGCCAATGCCGATCAGAACAGAACCCGCGTATCCGGAGGGCCTTTTCTGGAACTGTAATTTCTTATCCGACAGCAGGAAGTCGAATTTCAGAATACCGGTTAGGACCAAGCCAAAAAACACCATCAAAATAGCGCCCAATTGACGTAGAAGAACTTGATATTCCAAGAAGAAGTTTCCGATAAGCGAAGTCGACAAGCCCAACGCTAAAAAAATGATGGAGAAACCTATCAAAAATAGAACCGTATGAATCAAAGCCGTGCTCCTCATCATTCCCTTGCCCGTCTTTAACTCATTGACTGAAACTCCAGTAAGGTAGGATAAAAAAGCCGGATACAAAGGAAGGGAGCATGGAGAGATAAATGATAAAAGCCCTGCGCCAAACGCAAGATACAAACTAATTTCCGCCACTTGTACACCTCCTATTACAGTAAGTTGAATCCTCTTCTTTATCATTTTTGTATCCCTTAAGGAATCAAATGAAATTTTCTATATAAGACTCGGGGAATTTCAAGGTATGTAAAATTAAATACAGCCCCTCTCTTAACTTCTACTTCCCCGTGCTTGCTTAACCGTTCCAGAAGACGTCAACCAATCCAGTTTACCGATTAATTCTTGATTTTCTGTGCAGTTTCTTCTATTCCGGTTCAGGTGAAGTCCCGGATGATTTGCAGGAAGCCGAAAATCCAACCTTTGAAGTTGGAAGCCAGGCGATTATTGAAACCGATCATATGGAAGGCATGAAAGGTGCTGAAGCCACAATTGTCGGGGCTTATGATACAACCGCCTATGCAGTGACCTATACGGCGACGGACGGAGGCGAGCCGGTTGAAAATCACAAATGGGTGATTCACGCAGAATTGGAAAATCCAGGTGATGAACCATTGGAAACGGGCGATGAAGCGGCCATTGCCGCTGACCATATGGAGGGAATGGACGGCGCAACGGCTACGGTTGATTCTACCGAAGAAACGACCGTCTATATGGTTGATTTCGTCCCGACCACCGGAGGCGAGGAAGTCACCAATCATAAATGGGTGACTGAAAGCGAACTGTCACCCGAATAAAAGCGCCAAAACCCGGGATCTTGTCAACAAGATCCCGGGTTTTTATCTGTAATGGTTCATAAAGGATTCGATTTCGTTTGTATTACAAAAACATTAAGTTTTAGTAGTTAGGCTTCCCGTATAAATTCTGCACATTTTTTCAACATTTTTATAATAGAATAAATCAAATTTAAATAGTTTTAGAGAGGTCACCAAATCTATGAAAACAAATCAGCTTTTGAACGAATCCGGTCTGATTTCCCGATTAGATTCCAGAATATTAGAATTAGACATCAAGGGGATTGCCGATAACTCAAGCGATGTGGCAAAAGGTTTTGTGTTTGTTGCTATTAAAGGATTTGAAATTGATGGTCACGGGTTTATTGACCAGGCAATTGAAAAAGGGGCAGCCCTTGTCATCGGAGAACAAGGAATTACCCGGTTAGGTGTCCCTTATTTACAGGTGGAAAATAGCCGGAAAGCGCTTGGCATCCTGGCCAGGAATTTTTATGGCCGTCCATCTGACCAGAAAATAATGATTGGAATTACGGGCACCAACGGAAAAACGACGACGAGCTATATGCTCCAGCACTTTCTGGAAAGCAACGGTATGAGTTGTTCTGTCATCGGTACCAACCAAAATATTATCAATGGCGAAAAAATGAAAAGCTCGAACACCACACCAAATTCACTCGCTCTCCATAAACTGTTGACCCTCAGTCAGGATGAGGTCGTCATTATGGAAGTTTCTTCTCATGGACTGGCCCAGTATCGGTTAGAAGGCATTGAATTTGATTACGGCTTGTTCCTCAATCTTCACCATGAACACCTGGATTATCACAGTTCCATGGAAGAATATTTTCAGGCGAAGCTTACAATGTTCAATCAGATGAAAGAACATGGGATTGCTGTAGTGAATACAGATAATGAGTGGGGACGAAAGCTCTGTGGAATCCTGCAAACAAAGGGAAAACCGATTTATGCAATTGGCACATCCACTGAATGCAACCTGCGTGTTGCAAAATTTCATTCACTGTCCTCCACTATGCGGGTGATTGAAAGTAACGAAACGTATCAAATGGTCGCTGCCATGACCGGAATGCACAATATGTATAACACCTTAATGGCCTACGGAACATCATTGTTGCTGGGTATCCCCAAAGAAAAGCTCTTAAACTCCATTCACCATTTCAAGGGAGTCGATGGACGCTTTGAGGTCACGAAACTGGCCAAGGGCTCGATCGTTATTGTGGATTATGCCCATACTCCGGATGCCATCTCTTACTGCCTGGAAACTGCAAAATCACAAGGGGCCCAACGAATAACCCATATTTTCGGCTTTCGTGGAAATCGAGATGCCAGCAAGAGAAAGCACATGCTATCCATATCTGCTGAAATGAGTGACCGCTACATTTTAACGTTGGACGACCTGAACAATGTTTCTCCAGGAGATATGCTGGAAGTTTTAAACCAACTAAATGAAACATACGGCAACTCAAAAGGCAGCATCGTTCCAGACCGTACACTCGCCATTCAGCAAGCAATCCATGAAAGCAAGGAAGGCGACTGGATTGTGATTACCGGTAAAGGACACGAGAAATACCAGCAAACCTTTCATTTACCGACTGATTCGGACCGGGAAACCGTCAATTATATAATAAAGCAGAACTAAAATAATCACTCAGGAGGGAGTAGTTATGAAAAAACTAAGTGTTGTTTCAACCATTTTAATCATGATCAACACTTTAATCGTTTCGTCCGTTTTCAGTAAAACTGATGACCCTTCCCTGCCAAACGTATCCAGTGAAGCAGCTATTGTCATGGAAGCAACGACTGGAGAAATCCTCTATGAAAAAAATGCACAGTCGCAGATGTATCCTGCCAGCCTAACAAAAATTGCCACAGCCATTTATGCAATTGAAAACAGAAAATTAAATGATATTGTAACCATCAGTAAAAAAGCACGCAATACGGAAGGCACCCGTGTTTATTTGGAAGAGGGAGAACAAGTGACTTTAGAAAAACTGTTGCTGGGCCTCTTAGTCAACTCTGGAAATGATGCCGGCGTCGCCATTGCTGAACACATCAGCGGCAGCGTTGAGTTATTTTCTGCTGATATGAATTTATATTTAGAAGATGTAATTGGCCTGCGGAATACGAACTTCGAAAATCCCCACGGTCTTTTTGATCCCGAGCATGTTACGACAGCCGAAGATTTAGCGAAGTTAACCCGATATGCGATGAAGAACGATGAATTCATGAAAATATTTGGAACAAAAGAACTGCCCTGGAACGGTGAATCCTGGGATACCACGCTTTATACCCACCACAAACTATTAAGGGAAAAACCTTATGAAGGCGTTACGGGTGGTAAAACCGGGTTTGTGCCAGAAGCAGGCGTCACGCTGGCCACGACAGCCAAAAGAGAAAACCTGAATTTAATTGTCGTCACCTTAAAAAGCGACACAGAGGCAGAAGCTTATGCTGACACTATTCAACTTTTGGATTTTGGATTTGAAAATTTTAAAACAGTGAGCATTCCGAAAGAAAGCAGCTTTTTTGCCGGTGATGTGGAATACATTACGCCAGGCGATTTCTTTTATACACACCAAACAGATGAGCAAGTGACAATCGCTGTAAAAGAAGATGGACTATTAAGGATTACTGATCAGGATGGCACTCTTTTGTCTTCTTATCAGTTTCCCGTTGTCAGTGCTTCTGAGACAAACCTTCCTTCTAATTCTGAAGACGTTCGCACATTTTTCCCACCTGGGATTTTAAGTTCAATCTATTTGTTCCTCCTCGTCGTTGGCTTTTCAGGATTAGTGTATTACCGAATTCGAAAAAAGCGGATATAGAACGCACTTCTCTATCTTAAAATTTCATTCAACTGAACTTTTATATACCATCAATTTTTTAAACAGCGCAGGAGGCGGATTATACCATAAACACTCAGTTCCCCGTTTTAGAATTTCTGCTGCTTCTCATTTTCAACATAAGTATGGGTGCAGTTGGCTTTTTCCCAAGCTTTTTGCTCACGTCTCTCAATATCAGTTCTTTAGGGTTAACCATTGGCGTCATCCTTTCTTTGTCGGGGGAGATTTTTGGCGCTATCGTCGGATTTTACCTATATCGATATGGGTTTTCAAAAGTTAATCCAAAGTGGTTAAAGCGGCCGTTCTGGAGGTACATCCAGAGTTCTTCAATAAGCCGCGTCTTCTGGGCAATCATCTTGCTGCGCTTAATTCCTTTTGTCCCATCAGGTCTGGTAACAGCAGGGGCGGCCTTGACGCCCATTCCAGGTGGCTTATTCATTATTGCCAGCACCATCGGTAAAATTCCGGCCGTTTCTCTTGAAGTGGCTGTTGTTTATGGCCTTGTAGAATCCATACATCCCGGTTATCAGTACGGCTTATTTATTTTGATCTTTCTATCGTTTCTAGTGATCTGGGCAAAGAACAAAAGAAAAAATTCTTTGTAATTTTACCCCCTGTTTGAGAAAACTTCGATAAATTCATCCTCTTTTTCTGGCTCATCACCATAACTCGTGGTTGCTATTTTGACGACCGATCTCGAGGCGCAATCTTAAAAAGAATCGCTCGAGGTTTCGATAGCCATAGCCACGGCGTTTGATGAGCTTGATCTTGTTGTTCGTCCCTTCCATCTTCCCGTTCGACAGCCTTGACACGATTGTCTGGCGCATCGCTTGCTCCCGGACCCGGATTGCTTTCGCGATCTTCGCCAGGGGCCCGCACGGATGGAACTGATAACGGTCCAACCAGTCTGTGAGCCGCCGTTGCGACTGTATCTCGCACGTCGCCTTCAGCACATACCGGATATGCTGGAGCCCTTGATAGAGGTTCCGAATGAATGGATCTTCCTGCATACAGGAACGGGCGACCTCCCGGTCTTCCCCAGTCAGCGTTTCCGGGCGACGCGCGAGCGAACGATCGATCACGCGAACGTGGTGATGGCGTCTTGCCTCGTTCAAAAACGACGCCGTCGGCGAAGGGCGTCCGTGACGAACTGGACGAGGTGGAACCGGTCCAGCACATGTTCTGCCTCCGGGAAGACATGGTTGATGGCCTTCGCCATCGCCGGTGCAAAATCACTGACGACAGAACGGACATCCCCGGATACGCCTTGAAGTGCTGCCGAGATGGCTGCCACGTCCCGGCCCGGGACAATGGACAGAAGCTGGCCACTCTTGGCATCGAGGACAATCGTCGCATAGTGGTGCCCCTTTCTCGTGGCGAACTCGTCGACCAGGACATGCGTTGCACGCTCCATCGTCTCCACCGAAGCGTACTGATAGAACCAGCGCTCCACCGTCGTATAAGGGAGGCTGTACTCGCGTGCGACATCTGAGATTGTCAGTCCGTGGCAACGTTTTGCGATGCCTTTCCGGAACACCTCGGTGGAAGTGCTGACGAGCCCGAGACCGTAGTCATACACGAACGTCAAATCACAAGAGGTGCATCTTTGACGTGGGACATCCAGTTCGATCCAGAGTACACCGACGTTCCACGCATGACCGTGTCGAAAGCGACGCCGCTTTTTCGAATGCAGGATGGTCTTTCTCTGGCACAGCGGACAAGGGATGTCATGTCGATCCGGGATGACCGGAAAAACGTTTGGTTCTTCGTCTGAAGACATCTGAATCTGAAAAAGGTCTGGAAGTGGAAGAAGTAATTTGATAAACTGTTGGGACAAAGCGAAAACTCCAATCGTGGTTTGTCTAAGCAACAATTACGATACCGGGGTTTTCGCTTTTTTTCTATGTTCAATTCAAAATCTGATGGATTTTATGCGTCAACCACACCTTATGGTGATGAGCCTTTTTGTGACATACTGTTCAAAATCTACTTTGAACGGGGACGATTGCGATGAATACTTGGAAACACACTTTACTCTTACTAACTGGCGTCTGCATCTCGAACCTCGGCGCCTGGGTGTATTTCATCGCCCTCAACTTGATTGTTCTCGAGATGACGCAATCGCCGTTCGCCGTCTCGGTCCACTACATTCTGGTCCCGCTCGCGGCACTATGCGCGAACGTTTGGTCAGGCTCGGTCATCGACCGTACCGATACACGCCGCTTGATGATGTGGCTTGATGCGCTCCGCGCCGTCGTCGTCTTCAGTCTCGCTTTCATCGACTCACTCGCGCTCATCTACTTGCTCGTGTTTCTATTGAACATCGCGAGTTCCGTCTTCGAATCGGCCTCCCTCGTCTACATGACCAAGCTCGTCCCAAGCGGTGACCGTCAACGGTTCAACGCCATGAAAAATTTCGTCCAATCGGCCGGATTCATCTTAGGCCCGGCCATCGCGGGATTGTTGTTCATGATCGGTACACCCGCGCTCGCGATACAATTGAACGCGCTGGCGTTGCTCGTGTCTGTCGGAATCCTCTCCCTACTACCGAAGTTGTTCACGGCCCGCGACGAAGTCGAAGTGTTCAACCTGCGCATGATTCTCGATGATTGGAAAACGGTCGTCCGATTCGCATCGACCATGCGTTACGTGACACTCGTCTATGGCCTATTCTGCGTCATGACGATTTTCATGTCGAGGCTCGACTCGCTCGAGGCGTCGTTCGCGACGCAAGTGCTCAACTTTTCTGAGAGTCGCTACGGTTTTCTCGTCAGTGTTGCCGGAGCCGGGATTATCGCTGGTTCCATCATCAACGCGACGTTCAGTGCCCGGCTGACGTTACCGTTCCTAATCAGTTTCGGTGCCATCCTAACACCTGTCGGCTATCTCGTCTTCGCCTTCTCCGAGTCATTCGTGGTCGCAGCGGTCGGATTCTTCCTGCTCACGTTCGCCTTGTCGTTCGCGAACACCGGCTTCTTGTCGTTCTATCAAAACAATGTCCCGACCGACCTGATGGGCCGCTTCTCCGGGGTGATCAACGTAGCGGAGTCCGTCTTGATTATCGGGTTGACGTTCGGCATCGGTCTCCTCGCTGAATATGTCGGGATTCGCTCGACGTATGTCGCCTTTTCACTCGCTTTCTTGCTCGTCGGCTTGGTCACGGTTCGGGTAGTGTTAGAACATTCGAAACGAGGACTGTATGAGGCGGTCGTCGTTGAAGAAAATGTGTCATGAAGCTTTAGGACATAACAAGTAGCCAATCGTGAAGGCCTTCACGATTGGCTAATTATATAATCAAAAAACTTAATGAGTCTCGACACCTATTTGATAGAGGACTTTCTAAACCATCTCATATGTTTCGAGAATGAGCTCGACCTCTTCCAACTACAAATGTTCTACATCCTCCAAAGTATCAAGTAAGATTCAGTCCACTTCAAAAATGTCACGGTCCATTGGTCCCCTTTCATTTACAATCGACCTATTAAAACCATTGCTAATTAATTGGAAAACCTATATAATTTTGGAGATTTGGAATCCGAAAGGGAGTGTAGCGTTGAACAATTATCAAAACGTGCTCATCAAATTAAGCGGAGCGGCCATCGCCGGCGAGGACAACTCAAATTTCGATGCATACAATCTCGATCAAATTGCGGCTGAAATCCTGTCATTGATCGACATGGGCATCAACGTCTCCCTGATGATCGGCGGAGGGAACATCTTCCGAGGCAACATGGCCGAGGCATGGGGCATCGATCGCGTCGAGGCCGACAACATCGGCACGCTCGGCACCGTCATCAACAGCTTGATGCTACGCGGTGTGCTGAAAAGCAAGACCGACCGCGAAGTTCGGGTCATGACGGCCATGCCGATTCCAAGTATGGCCGAGCCGTACATCCCACTGAAGGCACTCACCCATCTGAATAAAGGGTACGTCCTCATCTTCGCAGGCGGTAACGGTCAGCCGTTCGTCTCGACCGATTATCCGGCGGTTCAACGCGCGGTCGAGATGCACTGCGACGCCCTGTTCGTCGCCAAGAACGGAATCTCCGGCGTCTATACGGACGACCCGAATCGTTCGAGCACGGCAAGACAATATACGTCGCTCCACTATAACGATGTGTTGCGCCACGACTTGAAGGTGATGGATCAATCGGCACTGCTGCTCGCGCGGGACAATCAGCTCCCGGTCCATGTGTTCGACTTTGAAGAGACGGGCGCGATGAAGCGTATCTGTTCGGGCGAATCAATCGGCACGTTGATTCACGATGGCCAGACCACCCTTGCTAAATAACTGACGACACCACCGGCATCTGTGTCGGTGGTGTCGTTTACTTAATCCCGAAGAACGCACTCGCTCCGATTCGAAAAACGGTCTCGTCGTTCCAGTCTAATGTTTTATAATGAAGGTGACGGACATCTTTGATTGGTTATTCCGCATATACAGCGGGTAATTGAAGAGGTGGCTCATCGTGAGCCGATTCAAGACAGATGGAGGGGTGAACATGAAGCAATGGACTAATGAATCGATTTATTTGTTCGGTCTCATCGCTTGTATGATTGTCGGTACGATGGCTTATACCGTCCTTTTGTCTGAAAGTAACACCGGTCTTCTCGGCTACTTGATTTTACCCACCATCATACTCTCTTCTCTCATCTTCGGGATGCGAGCTGGGCTGACTCTGTCTGTCACGCTCCTCCTCTTTTTATTCATCTATTTCCGATGGTTCGCGTCCATTTACGAAGCAGGAAACGTTCAGTTTTTTAACGCCAGAGGCATCAGTTTTACGATTCTGCTTCTCGTCATGTCCATTCTGTCTGGTCTCGTTCATCAACTCGTGAAGCACGCCCAACTGTCACGGCTCGAGTTAGAGGAGCGGGCCAGACAGCTCGTAGCCGTCGATCCTGAGACGTGGCTCGATAACGCCGAACGGTTTCGAATGGACTTGAATGCAGAACGAGATCGTCTCATTCGCCACGGTGACGCCTTCACGGTGTCGTTCATTCAAATCCATGAGCTGAGACAGTTCGAGGAACGGTTTGGACGGACCGAGTGTGAATGGTTCTTGAACTACTTCAGCGACGAGCTCCATCTGGCCACAAGACGAACGGATCATAAGTACCGCGTCGCCCTAGACACGTTCGCCATCATCTATCCTCACACGTCCCCTGAGGCCGCCCGCGTCGTACATGACCGGATTCGTCCGTTACTCGAACAGTACGAACTCCAAAGCGGTGAACACGTGTCGTTGACTCATGAACATACGTTTTATGATGTGAATCGAGAAAATGGAAACGCGGTCGTTGATGAAATCAATGCGAAAATTTCTTTCACTAGTTAAAATACATCCGATGAAAAAACCTTGAATGATCAACACTTGATAGAAGTGTGCATTCAAGGTTTTTTGTGTGCTCAAACCAACTCGTCATCCCCATTGAACCGTTCCGACAGGAGAATCCAGCACTTCGATTGTCCTTAAAACTGTATCGACAATCCGGGTACGGGTATCGTTTTTCGACAGCAATATCGCCTTGCCCGTCTCATCAAAGCAATACGCAATCGGAATCGAATGGCCACAGTTTCGATACGACCCGTCGGCATGGCTCGTCCCGAGAATGATTGAGCGTTGTTGCAATGCAATCTTTTTCGCTTCTCCAGACCAGTCGCCGTACTGTTCTTCACTGAACATGCCGACTCCGATCGGATTGAAGATGAGTTGAATGGGTTCTTCCGATTTGAGTCCTTCCAGCCCCATGAAGATTTCTCGACAGAGCACATATCCGTATCGAAGACCGTCGTCATCGGCGGTTGACGGCATGAACAGCGGCATCGCCTCTGGTGTCTTGGCACGGTCCAACAGTGTCTCCCCACGTTTGTTGATGATGAGGGCCCGGTCCACGTTCTGCTCGTTCCGATACCCCATCACGACCGCTGCCTGGAACATCTTCGCAAGCTCCTTGACCTCGTCCAGATGTGTGTATTGACAATAGCCCTCCGGATACAACATCAAGTCGACCGCAGGGTTCGCTTTGATGTCTTGAATGAATTGCTCTAAGTGTTGCTCCATTTTGGGTTGACCGATCAGAATCCTCATTTGTACCGCACATCCTTCTCTCATTTGCTTTGTTTAGAATCAATCCTCTCACTTCGAAGTAAACCCGACTGAATAAAGAGGTTTCTTCTCTTGAACCGCCTCGACCACGCCTCCGGCAATCTCTTCATGCGTCAACCAACGGCGCTCCCCCTTCTCGACCCGATAGCCGAGTTGAACTTGGTGATAACGGACGTCTTCAGGGATCGTCAGACCGTTTCTCACATCGCTCGAGTTGCCGCGGCTCCCGAGAACATGGAACACGTCCGTGCCCCCGCGCAGTGCTGACAACACACACGGCAAGGCGTCAGCTGCGTCCGAATGAATCCAGGTAACGACCAGGTCGAAATCTCCATGACTCGCCATCGAACGTCGCAGCGCCTCCTTCAGACGCAAGTCGTCCAGATAGTCGACCAATACGGCAGACAGCCGGCCCGGCGATTGCTCGGTCAATCGGCTCATGTTCTCGGCATCCCGTCCGACGATGGACACGTGATACCCAACCTCTGCCAACCAAAGGACCGTCCCCGCCAGCATCCCGCTGCCGCCAATCACTAGCGCATGTTTCACGATCTATCTTTCCCTTCTGATTATAAGTAAGGAAAGGAATCCTGACTGACGAAAGCGAAATCTACATACAACATCCCCTCAAGGAGGCATGATTCCCATTCCATCGACCATCTATTCCATCAAACCAATCGAGTCGCCACGCGAACTCGATGACTCGTTCCTTGTCATGAACCAACTGCGCACCGACCTGACGCTCGAGGCCTATCACGAGCTCGTCGCCGCCATGCGACCGCAAGGCTATGAACTGTATGCATTATACGCCGACGATACCATCGTCTCACTCGCAGGGATCGAGGTACGTCTCAATCTCTATCTCGAGAAGCACGTCTTCATTTACGACCTCGTGACGTGCGTGAACCATCGCTCGAACGGATACGGCGAGATGTTGCTTCACTTCGTCCACGAATACGCCCGCGACCTTGGGGCCAAATACGTCGCCCTCGAGTCAGGACTCGCTCGAACCGAGGCGCACCGTTTTTATACTGATAAGATGGACTACGCCATCACGAGTTATTCGTTCCGTAAACAACTTTGACTTCTATGTAACGAAAAAGGAAGAGCCGAACGCTCTTCCCGTCTTTATTATATCGTGATTCACGAGCCAAAAACAGACTGTCTTCTCCTAAATTCATCCACTATACTGTGAAGACAATCTAATTGAAGGAGAGATGAAGCATGACCGATGACATGAGACCGCTCGACCCCGGCCCGTTTTTCCACGGCACGAAAGCCGAACTGAAGCTGGGGGATTTGCTTGAACCGCAGCGACGCTCGAACTATCAAGACAAGCAGTCGAACTACATTTATTTCACGGCCACCCTCGACGCCGCCAAATGGGGTGCCGAACTGGCGAGCGGTGAGGCTCGTGAGCGCATCTATCTCGTCGAACCGACGGGTGACTTCGAGAACGACCCGAATTTGACGGACAAGCGCTTCCCCGGCAACCCGACCCGGTCGTACCGGTCGAGCGCCCCGCTCAAAGTCGTAGCCGAACTCGGGGCGTGGGAACGCCACCCTGACGATGTGATCGCGCATATGCTCGACTCACTTGAGAACCTGCGGCAAGCCGGAGAAGATGTGATTGACGACTGACACGAAGTAGAAACACTTTGAGTAAATCGCACAGAAAGCGCTGATATTCAGGTAAAATTGATCATGACAAACTTGATTTATGAATGGACCGAGTTAAATCACAATCTGAAGATTAATTTATCATAGGTTTCTCATAATACTGAGCGAATTCAATCACTATGAGTGGCTGCCCGTCTTGATGAAAAGAAAGTAAACATTCCACTGGCGATGGCTGAGAACACAATTTTTAAAAGATAGTTGTGAGTAAAACCATCAATCACGTATCCCTTCAGCTTTTGCAATAGAGTGGCTTCCGGAATCCAATCAATCACATAACCGATTCCTAACATTGAAGGAAGACTCATTAACAAGTACACCGAGACAAAAACGAGCATAAACGACTTCTTGTTCACCATCTTTACCTCCTTAGTTTTACGATAATCAAGTACTAAAAGAAAGCGGATGACATCAGTGTGTGATGCCGTCCGCTTTCTTTTGATTCATCTTTTGAAACGAGCTATCCTCATGCACGAGTGTGAACGGATCCACGAGTGACGCGGCTGCCGCCTCCGCTTCAGATATCGTCTCTTCGGTGACGACCGCTTCTTGACGTCGCAACCGGAACGCCCGCTCGAGTCGGCTCGTCAGCAAGTTGCTGAGAAAGACGAGCATAGACAGTCCGAGGGCCGGGACAAGGAACATATGGTTGGTCATCCACGTCGTCGCTGTGAACTGCTTGAAATAAAAACCGAACATCGACGACCATTCAAACAGTGTCGGTCGGACCCCTTCAAACAGGAAGACGGTCCCCCCGAAAAAGACGCCGAACAACGATAGGTGGATGAGCAACATCAGTGTTTGCACGAATTGCTGCATGAAGACGATGACCAATGTCGGGACGAGGTGTGGCCACAGATGACGCCTTGTCCGGTGCCACACGCTGCCGCCTAACGTCTCGGCGACAATCATAAACTCTTGTTTGAGCAACTGCCGGACCTCGGTAATCAAATAGAGTGTGACAGCAGGCAATCCGAGCGCCACGAACACCGTCAACTGCAGCGTCACGCGGTCCAATAGCGGCGGCACCATGGTTGAGTCTGCGAAGAAAAAGGACGGGAACAGCATCATCATGGCCAACAAAGAGATGGGTAGAATCAAAAAACCATCTAACACCATTTTGAAGATTCGGTTCACGCGCGCCCCGCGAAAAGCGAGCGGAATTCCAATCAATAAACCGAGTGCCATTCGTCCGAGCGCAACAACCGCACAAATACCAACCGTCCACTTGAAGCCTTCAATCATCATTTGGAACAAATCGTTCCCGGCCCGGTCGGTACCGAGCCACTGATCTTTCGATGGTTCGAGTGGCGGGATGCCAATCAACCGACCTTCATCGGAGTAACGGTTCAAGAATTGATCGACTTGGCCATCACGGAATACGGTATTGCCGATACTGAGTAACAACAAGCTGACAAATATCGCGAATCCAATCATAAAGATCGGATCGCGTAGGAGTGCACGACGCATCAAATCCCTCCTTTCCAGGCATTCGGAATGAGCCATTCCGCTACTAAATCCAATAGGAAAATCGGGATATAAACGACCAACAAGATGACGAGCAGAATCGGCATGACCGGGTTATAGACGGCGAACCGGAAAATACCTTGGACGTTGAACAAATACTCGATAATCAACAGACTCGATAGCACCGTGATTAAGTTCGAACGGAAAAAGAGGTAGAAGCGATACACCAAATTCGGCAACAAGTGTCTCCAGAACAAGGCGGCCGGTCGGACGCCTTTGGCCCGCGCCAGCTCGAGAAACAACGACACTTCTTCCTCGAGGATATGTTTCGTCAACCATTTGAGGAAGAAGAACAGAATCGTAAGCGTCAACGTCACAATCGGTAAAAAGCGTATGTATTCGGCGAACCCACCAGCGACTTCAATCCGATCGAACCCTGTCTTCTTATAAAACGTGATGGCGAGGAATTGCGAGAAGATGAGCCAAAATAAATCCGGGATCATCTCGAGCGTCTGACTCGTTTGTTGGAGCACCGTGCGCACGCGTTTGCCGCTCCGATAAAAGAAATAAGCATACAAAAGCGCGAACCCGACCGAGACGACGAGTGACGTCATAAAGATGATGACCGTCTCTTTCATGAGCGGGGCGAGATCTGGCAATAACGGTAACTCGCGTTGTGCGGTGACGTTGTAGTATGTAATCTCATCGAGTTTCGCCAATTGGCTGAACTGTTGTTGGAGCCCGTTCCAGTAGTTCGCTGGCACGAACTCGAGTTGCACGACGAGTGACGGCAAGGCACTGATCGCAATCAATACAAATATGGTGATGAAAAACTGAGCCGATTTTTGAGCAATCCAATTCATCCGGTTCTCTCCTTTCAAAATACAAGTACATTCTCATAACCGTTTCGAGCTTACTTATAGACCATAACCTATAGGTTCCATAGATTCGATTCCAAAATAAAGCATATCTCTCATCCCAAAGTAAAAAATCTCCATTTACACTGTTATGATTTTATCATAATCATTTATGAATAAAAACAATATTCCGAAAATTTCAGAAATTTAAATAGTCTTTTGATTCGACAGTTTCCACATTGAAATCAGTGTTGTTACAACTTAACGATATTTATTCCACTCACACATTTGCTTTATCGGAAAAGTAGATTTCACATAATAATTGAATTTATAGGACGAATGGCAGAACATCATTTAAAAAAAGTATCCTTCTAATCAGAAGAATACTTTAGTATGTTGAAAAGAGCGTATCGCCGTCTTTCGACTTCAGCACATAGTCAACCCCAGTCGAATTCACTTTCGTCAACGTGACGGTACAATCAAACAACGTGACAGGCTCATATGCGACGTCCTCCGGTATGTCTGAAAAATCGTAAGACTCCTCTTCAAACCAGAGCGTCACGCCGCCTTGTTTCGACTGATTGTCAACGACGTAGCACTTCCCAGTTTCCGTCTCATAACGGCCAAGCGCGCGGTCATATGTATCAGGTACGGCGATCATAAAACAAATGATTGCGATGCATATGCTGAATATAGCTCCTAGCAATTTCATCAGTTTGCGCTCGCTCCGCCACTGTAATGCATACATAAACGTCGAGAGCACACACATGAATCCGACAAACCAAAACATAAATATTTGTGCCAACCTGATCACCTCTTTCATATTATACGAATATTGTCGAAAAATGTTTCATCATCCTATCAGATTAAGGAGTCCTATATGGCCCACTTTCTCAAATTACAAAACCTCTCCATCCTGCTCGCGCTCACCCTACTCTTAAACATTCAACTGCTCGCCAACAGCGAACGGCTTTATTTGTTGATGGGTGATGCTTATATGCTAGCCATCACTATGTTCGGTCTTGTTTCACTCATCTTGTTCACGCGGCTCATCATCAAACGTATCAGGCAACTCGCACCTTCACTATGGAACCTATCCCTGTACGTGTTATGGCTCCCTTATTTGGCGCTGTTCACCTATGTCTGGACACAAATCGTCCCCGCCCTTGGTGAAGCTTCATGGCCAAGTCCTGCCGTCGGACTAGTGATCATCGCGCTCGTATTGACGTTTCCGCTTTATATATTCATCATCCATATGATCGCCCGCTCCAAACAACAAACGACCTAAAAAACGTGTGCAACCAACGACGGTTACACACGTTTTTTATGAGAGTTCCTGTCTCCGCTTCTGCCACGCCACGAGCAAGATGCTGATGATGACGAGCAGGAACCAGGACGACAACTTGCCGAGGTCGACGAGCGCCCAGCCGCTCAGCTGATTCGGATACGCCCAACCATTGTAGAACGTGACGATATTCTCGGCGAACCAGATGAAGCAGGCAATCAAAAAGAAGGCGACAACGACAGGCATCGTGAAACGGCGGTCGTCGAGCCGATACGTGACGATGGCCCGGCCGAAGACGAGAAAGACGAGACCGATCAACACCCAGCGTAAATCGAGCCAAATGTGGTGCCAAAAGAAGTTGAAGTAGATGGCAATGCCCAGACCGAACGCAATCAGCGGTGGGGGCATCTTCAGAAACTCCAAATCGAGCCGGCGCCATGACTGGACGACGTAGCTGCCGACGCTCGCATACATGAAGCCTGCATAGAGCGGCACGCCGAACACTTTTGTCAGCGCCTCGTCCGGATAGCTCCACGACCCCATCTGGACTTTGAACAGCTCGAGGCCGAGCCCAATGACATGGAACCAGCTGATGACCTTCACTTCTTCCATCGTCTCGAGCCCGGTCTTGACGAGCACGACTTGGACGAACAGACACCAGATGAGTAGCACGTCATAGCGTGGGAGCGGAAAGTCGAACCATTTCGTCAGCGCGAGCGCTCCGAAGATGGCGACCGGGAAGATACAGCTGAGTGCTTGTTCGTAACCAAAGATTAACAAATAACGGAGACGTCGCATCTTCTCACCTACAATTCGATGTATTCGTATAAGAACGACGACTCGCCGTCAAAGAAGCGCGGGTCATATAGACCGAGTCGCTCGTCATCCTCGACGACGACCACGAACTGGGACCACTGTTTGAGCGTGATCGCTTCTTTATTCTCGGCGAAGAGCGGTGCAAGATCTGCATCGTCGGCACTCATCAACTCGTATTGGACTTCAGGATTTTGATAGACCGAGTCGCTGTAAATCGACACCGACTCATCGGTCTTCGTGATCACGGTGAACTGGGTCGGGATGAACGAGGCTGACAACGCCACCTCGTCGTGATCGGCGGCATACGACTGATACAAGTACGCGCCTTGTGCACTTTGAATCAAGACGTGCACAACGATTGCTGCCCAGGCGTAGCGATACACCTTATGCCTGACGTCCGTTCGACGTGCAATCAGCCAGGCGACGAGGAAGATGCCCCAATAGACGAAATCAACAATCGGGATGACGCCGAAAGTGACCCGGACATCGGATAACGGTTCAAAGTAACCCGTCCCCCAGGCGTTGAACAAGTCCGACGTATTATGGATGAACACAGACAATAGCGCCCACCAGAAATAGCGGATATCGGTCACCTTGAACAAGAGACGCACGAGTATGTAAATGAGTAGTGCGAACAACGGGACGAGGAAAATCGAATGAGTGATGCCACGGTGCCACATCTGATACATCCCTTCCGTGTCCCATAGTCGCGAGATGACGTCACTATCTGGGATTTGACTCCCGACGAGCGTCGTGACGAACAAGGCCCGTTTTTCGTTTGTTTGTAAGTCTCGCTTATCGGCCGCCCCGTAGAGCGTCAGACCGAACAGCGTATGGGTAATCGTATCCAACGGTCTCCTCCTTTTGATGATGGAAAAGACATCCCCCTCATGACGAGAAGGATGTCCGTCCTAACTTATTTCTCTTGGTCCATTTTCATGGCGCGTCTTGCAACGACGGCGACAAAAATGACAGCGACAATCGGAATGATTAAAGGCATCCAATTCAACATCCGCCTGTCCCCCTTCTACAAGTGTCGCAAGCAGTATATCATACCTTCATTTCAATCGTTTCAGTGAATGCTCGCCTTCGCATAACGTCCGGCCATCGCCTCGATCGTCTCGCGCATGTGGTCGCGGAGTGTCACCGGTTCGAGCACCTCGACTTGCGTCCCAAGCGACAAGAGCCAGAAGACGAAGCCATCAGATACGGCCGCGTCAAATCGAATCAGGAAGCGGTCACCGTCTTGCGCGATCGAGACGTCTTCACCGAGCTTATCGAAGATGACCGGAAGGACCCGCTCGTCGACGGCGAGGACGATTTCCTCGTCGAGCCCGTTGTACATGTTGAACGACTTTTGGAAGTAGTCGTCCGGCAAATGTTGTTTCATGCGCGGCGTGTCGTCCTCGACGATTTCTGAGTTGACGATGCGGTCGACACGATAGTTGCGGATTTCCCCGATCGACTCATCGATGCCGATCAAATAATACTGCTCATGGTTCCAATGGAGGTCAATCGGATTGACGACGTAACGTTCGCCGTCACGGCGGAGCGGGAACGTCCGCTTCGTGGTGTCAAATCCGACGACGTCCGTGTATTGGAACGAGATCGCTTTTTGTTCTTGAATCGCGCGCTGGATGCGGTCGATATGGTAAGGAATCTGTCCGTGTTTCTTCTTCGGTGTCTTGATAATCGACTGGAGCGTCTCCGCTTCCGGGATGCTCGTCAGTTTTTGAAGTTTCTCGACGATCCGCTCTGTCACGTCCTCCGAGATGAACTTGGCTGCGACGATGGCATCGACCATCATCCGGAGCTCATGGATTTCAAACAAGCGGGCCGAATGCCAATACTTTTTGGCGAGACCGTTCTTCTCGAGCTCATCCTGCACCTCGAACCCCGAATCGGTCAATGCTTGGATGTCGTCTTTCACTGATTTTTTTGCTAACTTAGAAGTATCTCCGATAGTAGATAAATATTCGAGCAAGTCTTCTAACGTCTTTGGATGATTGTCATCTGTGTGGCGTTCGAAAAACCGTCTCACCTCGAGTAACCGTTCTCGGTTGTTCACGGTTTAATCCCCTTTCACTTCTCTATGTAAAATATGTATAAACAGACAGTAGCATGTTATTTCCATGAAATAAAGTTATTTTCCATTACAATCGGTTTAAGGAGGCCATTCCGTTTTGAAACATTACGCGCACGTCAACGGCACGAAAATCGAATATATGGACCGAGGTCACGGTCCGGTCATCATCCTGATTCATGGGACCCAGTCGTCAAGCCTCGAACCGTACCATGTGGACCGGCTCGTCGTGTCCGGTTTTCGGGTCATTGTCCCATCCCGTCCCGGTTACGGTGAGACTCCGTACTCATTTTCAGCCTCACCGCAAGCATTCGCCGCTAGCTTGCGTCGCATGATGGAAGTCATGGCGATCGATCAGTATCACGTGTATGGCATCTCGGCCGGGGGACCGACCGCCATCGAGCTCGCGTCGCAGAATGAGCATGCGCTCAGTCTCACGCTCGCGGCCGCAGTGACGAGTGTCGTCGACTTCCCGTATCGGCACTACGTCAGCCGTAACGTCGCCCAACCTGCGTTCATCGCGCTACAGTTCGCCATGAGAAAGTTCGTCCTCCGGGCGATTCAAAAACAGCCGTTCGAAGCGACGGCCCGCATGATTCAATCGACGAGCCTGCTCGCACTCGATGTCATTCGTGACGAAGTGACCCCGTACGATATCTTCTTATTGAAACGGGTCGCGAACCAAATGGCGTTCGGTCTCGGTGCCCAGTTCGACCTGCGGCAACAAGTGACCGATGAAGCGCTGCTCGGGGTGACGTGCCCGACGTATATCGTCCACTCCAAAAATGACAAGGCCGTTCCGGTCCGCCATGCGCATCATGCGAAGCGACTCATTCCGCACGCCCAACTCACCATCTTGAACAGCCCTGGTCATCTGATTTGGATTGGGCGTCAAGCGCGGAAGAGCGAGCAACAAATCGAGCGCTTTATCCGCTTCAACTCGTAAGACGCCATTCCAGGCGTCTTTTTTAGTCGCCTGACTCGAGCAGATCAATCAATTCCTCTGTCACGTCAGCCGGGAGGCGGTACCCGATGTTCGTGTCGTCCGCGTCATAAAGGCTACTGACGGATTTCGGATCATCGTTCAGCCATAAGTAATAGCGATTCGTCTCCCCGTCCTCGAAGTGGACCTCAATATCGTATTCAGGACCGACCGAATTGGCGACACCGGGAAGCTCGTCCGCCTCACGCAGCATGTCTTCGAATACTCGAATCGATTCCGACTCGTCGAACGTGACGACATCGCGCTCTTGGAAACTTGAAAAACCGTCCGATTTTGATATGCTCCCCAATAGGTAGACAGATGAAATAACAAATCTGTTTATCTGATTGGGGAGTGTTTTTTTATGGCGAGAAGTCGGCATTCGATCGAACAAAAACTGAGCGCGCTGCGCATGATGAATG
>NZ_JACSLT010000017.1:0-22185 GCF_018618275.1 Exiguobacterium sp. s194
CATTCATCATGCGCAGCGCGCTCAGTTTTTGTTCGATCGAATGCCGACTTCTCGCCATAAAAAAACACTCCCCAATCAGATAAACAGATTTGTTATTTCATCTGTCTACCTATTGGGGAGCATATCACGTTGCGGATGGTGTTTTTTGTTTCATCGCGTATCGGACAAACTAGCGAGGTGAAACAATATGTTAAGTATGAAGCAAGTCCGGTTCGACCACGACCGGCAACCCTTATTCGACAACGTCTCGTTCGACGTCGCGGCAGGCGAACGGGCCGTCTTGTTCGGCCAGAACGGGTCCGGCAAGACGACGCTATTCAAGCTGCTCATAGGTGAACTGGCCCCACAGTCAGGTTCGATTGACGTCTTGGGCACGATCGGTGTCGTCGAACAGACGGTGTTTGATGGAGAAGAGACCGCGCTCGACTACGTCATGCAAGGCGACTTGGCGCGCTACAATCTCCACCTTGCCGTCACATCAGGTGATTCGGCGCGCGTGCTCGAAGCGTATGACGAGGCACTCGCGGTTGACGCCTTCGCGCTCGAGCTTGAGGCGAGACAGGCCCTCAAACGACTTGGTCTTGACGGACATGACTCGAGCCGACTCCGCGAGTTGAGCGGCGGTGAACAGACACGGGTCCAACTCGCCCGTCTCACGATGCGACACGTCGACATCGTCCTGCTCGACGAGCCGACGAACCATCTCGATTTGGACTCAATCGAGTGGCTGACACGCTGGGTGAACGAGTTTCCAGGTACGGTGCTCGCCATCTCCCACGATCGTCAATTCATCGATGACGTCGCGACCGTCATCCTCGAGCTGAATGAGGGGACCATCGTCCGCTATCCGGGCAACTACACGGCGTATAAACATCAGAAGGCCGAGGAACGGGTACGCGACGAGCGGGCCCATGCCCGCTATATGGCGCGGAAGTCGGAGCTGCTCGATATGATCGCCCAATATAAGGGCTGGCATTTGAAAGCGAAAGCGACGGCGAGCGTGCGAAGTCCTGGCGCTCAAAAAGGCGCGGCGAACCTTGCCATCAAGATGAAGGCCCGGGAACGTAAACTCGAACAGCTCGAAGGGACGCGACCCGATCGTCCGAAAGATGCGGCCCATATCTCGGTCCGCTTCCAAGCCGACCCACTCGAGGCGAAGACGTGGATTGCGGTCGACGATATCTCGTTCGGTTACGACGAACCCCTCTTTGAACGACTCTCGCTCACGGTGAACCGGGGTGACCGCATCTCCATCGTCGGGCCGAACGGGAGCGGGAAGACGACGCTGTTGAAACTATTGATTGGCGAACTCGCACCGGAGACCGGGGACATCAAGCGTCATCCGAAACTGAAAATCGGTTACTTCTCACAGACGCTCGCCCGATTGCCGGCCGAAGGAACGTTGCTCGAGGCGCTCCTGGCCGAAAGTGACATCACCGAGACGGAGGCGCGGACGCTGCTCGCCCATTTCTTGTTCCGCCGCGATGAGGTGTATAAGCCAATCCGAGAGGCGAGCATGGGTGAGAAGTGCCGCATCGCCTTCCTCATCTTGTACTTCTCGGACGCGGACCTGCTCGCCCTCGATGAGCCGACGAACTATTTGGACGTGGCCACACGGGAGCAAATCGAGGCCGCGCTCGAAGTGTATCGAGGCGGATTGATTCTTATCTCGCATGACCGGACGTTCCACCGCTTGACGGACCGGACGATCGAGCTCGGGGAGACGGTGCGCGTGCTCGAGTCCGGAGATACAAAGCCGGTCGACGTTGACGCGACGCTCCAGACGCTTGAGACATTGACGAGCGAACCGCATATTTTCTTCGACGAGGCAGGAAACGGCATCCCCCTTGCCGAATCCGAACAGAATAGACGAAACAAATAGGGGTGGAATCACATGAAAGAAGAAGTTCGGGCATCACGGGCCGCATCACGGAAACGGAAGCGGTTATGGCAAACGGCGACGGTCATCGCATTGATTGCTTCACTCGTCGGCGTCATCGCCTTCGCGGCCCTCATGGACACGAAGAACTCGGCGTTGCCGGAGACGGACGACATCGCGACCGAGTCGGTCAATAATGAATCAGAGGCGACAGAAGGAGATGAGCCGGAAGCAGAGGCCGACGAGTCAGCGGGAACGTACGTCTATATCGCGGCACCTTATACGAAAGTGTTCGCCGACGACCGGGTGACGGTCATTTATGAGGCCGACCTCGGTGACCGGTTCGAACAACTCGAGGCCGTCAGCGGTTTCGTCAAGCTCCAATTGAATGAGCGGACGACCGGGTGGGTGACGGAAGCGCAAGTGACGGGGGAAGCGACGAGCGTTTCCGATGACGACGTGACCGCGGCATGGAAGACCGTCGTCCCGACGGCGGATGCGGCGACAATCGAAGTGCTCGGCCAAGACATCGACAGTGTCCGGGCCACGCTCGGTACCCCGAAAGCGGTCCAGCGTGACCAAGTGAACGAATACCATTTCTATGACGGCTTCTTCTTGATGGTACGTGACCAACAAGTGCGGGCGATCGACTGGGACCGCCAAGCGGTCGCGACGCCTGATGTGACGGCGACGAGCAGTCAAAACGCCGGAAGTTGGTATGAAGGCGAGACTCGCCAGTTGAAGTTGTTCCCCTATGACGGCGTCATGAGGGTCCGGCTCGAAGAGAAATAATGACGATCGTCGAGAGGACAACCCTTTCGGCGATTGTTTTTATGTATTCATTCAAATGAACGTTTGAATGTTTGAGGTGGAAGGTATAGACTATATAGAGAGAGGGGGAGAAACAATGGGCGCACATCACGATCATCACGGGCACGACCATCACCATCATCATACGACGAACCAACGGGCATTATTCTGGTCGTTCGTCCTGATTGCGACGTTCATGGTCGTCGAAGTCATCGGCGGATTATGGACGAACAGTTTGGCGCTCTTGTCGGACGCGGGGCATATGCTTAGCGACGCGGCGGCACTCGGGCTCAGTTTTCTCGCTGTCCGGTTCGGAGCACGGCAAGCGACGCCAGAGCGGACGTTCGGCTATCGACGCTTCGAGATTTTGGCGGCGTTCGTCAACGGCTTGACGTTGCTCGTCATTTCCATCTATATCATCATCGAGGCGTATCAACGCTTGTTCGCACCGCCAGAGATTTTAAGCGGCGGCATGCTTACGGTCGCCATCATCGGGCTGCTCGTCAACGTGCTTGCGGCGTGGCTGCTCATGCGGGGCGAGCGTGACAACTTGAACGTCCGCAGTGCGCTGTTGCACGTGTTCGGCGATTTGCTCGGCTCGGTCGGGGCCATCACGGCGGCCGTGTTGATTATGGCGTTCGGCTGGACGCTCGCCGATCCGATCGCGAGCCTGTTCGTCGCCGTGCTCATCTTGGTCAGCGGCTATCGGGTGACGCGGGAGGCGATTCATATCTTGATGGAAGGGACACCGGATCAAGTCGACGTTGTGGCGATGCAACGGGAGCTCGGAGGTATCGACGGTGTCAAAGAAGTCCATGACTTGCACGTCTGGTCGATTTCATCGAACGAACTCGCTGTCACGTGTCACGTCTTAATCGAGGCGGATACGGACGACCAGCGCGTCTTGCATGATGTGACGGAACGAATCCGTCAATTCGCCACGTTCGAGCGTTCAACCGTTCAAATCGAACGGGAAGCGCAATGTTGTGAGAAACGAACGATTTGGTAAACGAAGAAGCGGTCCCTGACAGAAGTCGGGGACCGCTTTTGTTATGGCTTCAAGACGACTTTGACGCAGTCGTCCAAATGATCGTTAAAGATTTTGTATGCGTCGGCCGCCTGTTCAAGCGGCAAGCGGTGCGTGATGATGTCGGTCGGATCGAACTTCTTGTCGACGATCATCTGGAACAGCTCGGGCATGTAGTGGATGACCGGTGCTTGTCCCGTCCGGATGCTTACGTTACGGGTGAAGAAGTCGCCGAGCGGGAACTGGTTATAGTTCATCGCATAAATCCCGGTCAATTGAACCGTCCCGAACTTCCGGACCGCTTCTTTGGCGACTTTGATGGCGCTGAGCGTGCCGCCTTGAACCATCAACTTTTGCTCTACTTTCTCGATTGGAGACATTTTGCCGTCGAAGCCGACACAGTCGATGACGACGTCAGCACCGCCGTTCGTGATCTCATAAATGTATTTGCCCGTATCGATCGGGTCTTTCATGAGAACGGTCTCAACGTTGTTCGACAATTTGGCTCGGTTCAAGCGATACAATTCCGGGTCGACGGCGATGACGCGTTTCGCGCCACGCACCCAGGCGAGCTTTTGTGTCATTAGTCCGACCGGTCCCGAACCGAGGACGACGACCGTGTCGCCGGCTTTCATCCCGGAACTGTCCAAACTCCACCAAGCGGTCGGGATGACGTCGGAGAGGAAGAGGAGTGCTTCGTCGTCGAGTTCGCACGATTCAGGAATGACGAGCGGCATGAAGTTGCCGTAAGGCACTTTCAAATATTCGGCCTGCCCCCCAGGATGGTTCCCGAACTGCTCGGTGAATCCGAAATAGCCGCCCGCGTCCGTATGCGGGGCGTGGTTCGAATTGTCACACTGACTCTCCATCTCGTTCTCGCAATAGAAACAATGGCCGCACGAGACGTTGAACGGTAAGACGACCCGGTCGCCTTTTTTCACTTTCGTCACGTCAGGTCCGACTTCCTCGACGATGCCCATCGGTTCGTGCCCGATGACGTAGCCATGTCGGGTCGGCATGTTGCCTAAGTAGATGTGCAAATCTGATCCGCAGATGGCCGTTGAGGTGATTTTGACGATAATCTCTTCCCGATTCTCAATCTCTGGGTCTTTCACGTCTTTCACTTCGATGTTCTTTGCTCCTTGATAGGTTACAGCACGCATATGTTCACTTCCTCCTTTTTTTGAAAACAGGTAAGTTACAACAAGAGTACTCTACCCGTTTCACACGCATGCGAATCCGGGTTTTGGGGAAAATAGGAAAAGGGGCTCACTGAGGAGCCCCGGTCCCAGTGACGTCGATGACGACAATCTCCGGTGGATTGAATACACGTGGTACGCTGACGCTATAGTTGAAGCCGCGCCCGATGACGTGAGTGAACGACTCGTGCTCGTACAGACCGCCGGCATACTTCGGAAAGAAGCCCTGGTCCGGCGCGTACAGTCCGTTCAATAGATACGGGATGCGTACCTGACCGCCGTGGGCATGGCCCGATAGGACGAGATCGAACGGTAGGGCGGCGTACGTCTCGACCTGCTCGGCCCGGTGTGACAACAATAGGCTGAACGCCGTCTCCGTATCGACATCGCCTAGCGAAGTCAACGCCGTCTCTTCCCATCTCGCATGGATATTTTCGGTGTACGTTCGGAGCGGGTCTTCGAGCCCGCCGACGAGAATGTCGACGCCGTTGACGTTGACCGAGACCACCTCGTTCTCGAGCACCGTCACGCCATAGGAGCGGAACACGTCTTTGACGTCATGACGGACGAAATCGTCAGAGCCGTCAATCTCATGGTTACCGGTCACGAAATACATCGGCGCGATACCTTGCAATCCTTCAATCAATTCGAAGGAGGCGTCGGGTGAGCGGAAGCGGTCGAGAATATCGCCGGGTAGGGCGATCAAGTCTGGTTCTTGTTCCCGCACCTTGTCGATTAAGACGCGTTGGTCGTCCCCGTACGAGTAGCCATGCAAATCGGACAACAGAACGACCCGGAACGATTGTCCCGATGCGATTTTGTCGGACTCGACTGCGTAGTTTCGGATGGTCAGACCATTATAGAAAGCGGCGAAGAGGAATGCGACCCCGACGCCGATCGTCACATATTTGCGTTTACCTTTGAACATCGTCCGCCTCCTCTCGATGAATCGTTCGTTTCTTCATTCTACTCTGTAGAGTAGGGAGACGCAAAAAAAAGCCCGCTCGGAAGCGGGCCATCGGATTATGCTGCTTTAGCAGTCAACTTGACGTCGACGTTGCCGCGTGTCGCTTTTGAGTACGGGCAAACTTGGTGTGCCGCTTCGACGAGACGTTCCGCCGTCGCTTGGTCGACACCTTTGATTTCGACTTCGAGTTCGACCGAGATGAAGAAGCCTTCATCGTCTTGGTTAAGCGTCACGTGTCCTGTGACGTTCGTGCCGTCTGTTTTAATACGTTCTTTGCCGATGACGAGGTTCAAAGCGCTACCGAAACATGCCGCGTAACCTGCTGCGAACAATTGCTCTGGGTTCGTCGCTTCGTCCGCGTGTTTTGAGCCAGGCATCGAAACGTTCAAGTCGATGACGCCGTCCGTCGATGTGACGCGACCTTCGCGGCCACCAATTGCAGTTGCAGAAGCTGTGAATAATGGTTTCATGATTCAATTCCTCCATTTCGTTTTTAGGCAATTAAGTTGTGCACAATCTAATTATAGAGCAGTCAAACAGATAATCAAATGATATGCTTGTCCTAAGACTATAGCCGGAGGAAATACTATGAAAAGTTCGTTAACATTAGAGCATCAGATCTGTTTTCAGCTCTATACCGCTTCAAAAGAGCTTACAAGATTATATCGCCCAATTTTGGCGCCGTTAAACCTGACATATAGCCAGTACTTGGTCATGCTCGTTTTATGGGAAGAGGACAATATCGATTTGAAACAGCTCGGGGAGCGGCTCACGCTCGATTCGGGCACATTGTCACCGCTCGTCAAGCGGCTCATGCAACTAGATTACGTGGAGAAAGTGCGGGCGACCGACGACGAGCGCCGTGTCCTGTTGTCACTCACGCCGTCCGGGAGCGCACTGCGTGAGCAGGCCGAGGAGGTACCGCTCAAAGTGAGTGGTATGCTGAATATAGATGAAGCGACGTATATCGCTTATATGGAGATGCTCATTGACATCAAGGCGCGCTTGCGTGCGTTCGGTGAGCGAGAGGAGTAAGTTTTCGAAAGGAGACGCGATGTTTCGTAAATTAGTGATTTTATTGCTCGCGATCGGCATGTATGCGGCCTGGAAATTTGAAGTGCCGAACGTGTCGGCGCCGACGAGCATTCAAGTGAAGTCGACGGAAGTGGCGGAGGAGCAACAAGAACGCTCGACCGACGCCCCGCGCTTCACGAGCCAATATGCCGGGCACGACTGGTACTTGCTCGAGAAGAACGGCGACCGTAGCCTCGAGTTGATCGATGCTGACGGATCGAAGCAAGGCCAGTATCAGTTCGAGACGGGCAGTATCTTTGAAGGGCTCGTCGTGGGCGAGACGACGCGACAACAAGTCGAGCAAATCGGCTTCGATGAGGTCAAGTCATACAATAAGGGATTGAAACGCTATTTGATTCCGGACGACCCGTCGTTCAACGTCTATGCGATTGATGATGACTACGTGACGCTGTTCTTCGATCAGCATGACGACGACAAGCTGAAAGCCGTGCTCACCGTCGACCGGGACGTCGAGGAGTCGAGTGAGGGCTATTACGGTGACGTGTCGGAAGACAATCTCGTCGCGAACGAACAGTTGATGCGAATGCTCATGAACTGGGACCGCCAGAAGTTCGGACTGTCGGCGCTCGCCGAATATGAGCCGCTATTACCGGTCGTCCGCGCCCATAGTGAGAACATGGCCCGGAACAACTTCTTCAGCCATACGGATCCCGAGGGCCGCGACCCGTTCGAGCGGATGAACGAGGCCGGCATCGCGTACTCCCTCGCCGGCGAGAACTTGGCGATGGGGCAGATGAGCGTCTTCCATGCCCACTGGGGACTGATGAACTCGCTCGGCCACCGGGAGAATATCTTGAAAGATGGCTTCACCCACGTGTCGGTCGGCCTCGTCTACAATGAGGAGTCGAGCCCGTTCTACACGATCAACTTCATCACACCGCGTTAACAAAAAGGATGGCCTGCCGGATTGCGGCGGACCATCCTTTTACTTATAAGAGACGTTTGACGGCCGTCTCGATCTCATCCGGCGTCGTTTGCGGCGAGAACCGTTCGATGACATTGCCGTTCCGGTCGACGAGGAACTTCGTGAAGTTCCACTTGATTGTCTTCGAACCGAGCAGGCCTGGTGCTTCTTTCGATAAGTATTGGAAGAGTGGGTGGGCGTCTTTGCCGTTCACGTCTACTTTGGCGAACATCGGGAACGTCACGCCGTAGTTCAATTGACAGAACTCGCTGATTTCCTCGTTCGACCCCGGGTCTTGATTGCCGAACTGGTTGCATGGGAAGCCGAGGATATGGAACCCTTGTCCTTGGTAACGTTCATATAATTTCTCGAGTCCATCGAGTTGCGGGGTGAAGCCGCATTTGCTCGCCGTGTTGACGATTAATAGGACGTCACCTTCGTATTTGGATAGCGGTTGGAGCTTGCCGCTCATGTCGGCTGCTTCATATTGATAGATCATGTTGATTCCCCCTTTTTTCTTTTCATTATACCAATCGCGATTTCAAGACACGACTTTGAACCGGTTGTTCGCAATCAAATTGTCATGAAATGATGAAGTCGTTGTTACAATGAAACGTGATGGACGGCGTATAATGAGACTCGTTGCAGAAAGGAAAGGTGTCATGTACATATTGAAAAATGAATTTATATGGATCGGTTTGATCCTGATTGGCTTATTCTTCTCGAGCGCGACCCCGTATTCGGACCAAAGCATCGTCTCACCGCTCGAACGCATCAATTGGACGTGGGCCGAGCCCGTCCTCTCGACCGTCGACTTCGAGTATGCCGGAGGACCGGTATCGCTCGAGGCGAAAGGGAGTGCCGGCTTGATTGAGTTCTTGATTCGGAAAGCGGCGCACTTCACCGTCTTCTTCGCACTCGGGGCACTTCTCGTCAAAGCGGTGTCGCGTACGCGACTCCATGCTGGGCTGACGCTCTTGTTCGCCTGGGCGCTCGCGAACACGGTCGCCATCTTTGATGAGTTCCATCAAAGTTTGACACCCGAGCGGACGCCGCTCATCCAAGACATCATGCTCGATAGTTTTGGTGCCGCCTGTGGCATTCTATTGATTGGCGGGTTTCTGCTGTTCAAACAAGGACGTCATAAACGGTCACGATCGGGATTCGTGTCTCCAAGGTGGTAAAAAAATCGTATAGGTAGTTATTTAAAAAGCGCTTTCATGAAGTGCTTTTCTTTTTGATTTATAACGTTTGTGTGACAAGCAAAATTGCAAAAGCCCTTTATACCCCCATTTTTAAACGGATAAAACCTAAAACAGGTCAATGTAATGGGAATGAAATATAAGTGTAAAATAACTTTAGGTTTAGATTGCTATAATGAGTCTCAGAGCGATATCGAATTTCGCCTATTAATTTATAATTTATGCGATCTATATTATATAGAAATTCAGAGAACTCAGCGGAGGGAAGCACATTGGTTAACTTGAAGAAACTTGCAGCAACCGTCACTTTAGGAGCTCTTCTCATTAGCGGCACGACACCTGGCTATGCAGCGTCACTTACAGACAAGCAGAAAAAGGTGCAACAGCAGCAACAACAGAATAACAGTGAACAGAGCAAAGCGAACGCCTCGATCAAAAAACGTGAACAGGCGATCAGCAAAGAGCAGCAAGAAATCAACAAGTTAGATGCTGAACTCCAAGACGTCATCAATGACGTCGCGCAAAAGAAAGCTGAGATTCGTGCAACACAACAAAAAATTGCAGCCCTTCAAAAGCAGATTAAACAATATGAAGCAAAAATGAAGGCGCAAGAAGAGCTCATGAAAGAGCGCATGGCCACAATGCAAAAAAATGGCGGCGGCTCAATCGACTGGGCAGAGTTCATCTTCGGATCGAAAGACTTCGGTGACTTGCTCACACGCATGATCACGGCTGGTACGATTCAAGAGAACGACAAACAAATCTTCGAAGAGTATCAAGCGACGAAAGAAAAATTGGCAGCAGCGCAAGCTGAGTTGAAAGCCGAGCGCGATGCTCTCGTGAAACAAAAAGAAGAACTCGAACAACGTCAAAAGACGCTCAACAAGAAAATGAAAGAGCGCGCAGCGAAGATTAAGAAACTCAACGCTGAGAAAGTGAAGTTCGAATCGAAATTGATGAGCCTCCAAGAAATGGAATCAACACTCAAAGCGCAAGAGAAAGCCATCAAGGCTGAAATGGAAGCACAACGTCGTGCGGCTGAAGAAGCGAAACGTGCGGCAGCGGCGGCAGCGGCTGCGAAGAAAAAACAAGCGACAAACACTGGCGCTAGCGCGATTAGCACACCGACAGCGTCGGCAGCAGCATCTTCTGTACCGGCAAGTGGCGGCATGTTCCAACGTCCGGCAAACGGTCGTCTCTCACAAGGATGGGGCGCGGCGAGCGGTGCGAACGGTTACTCGTTCCACAACGGACTTGATATCGCAGCACCGGTCGGCACACCGATCAACGCAGCACAAACAGGTACGGTCACGACAGCTGGATGGGGTGGCGCTTACGGGAACCACGTCATCATCACGCACGTCTTGAACGGTCAAGTTTGGACGACGGTATACGCACACATGAGCTCGGTATCGGTATCGGCCGGCCAACGTGTGACACAAGGTCAACACATCGGCGGCATGGGTAGCACAGGGAACTCGACTGGCTCACACTTGCACTTCGAAATCCACCGTGGTGGTTACTCGTACTCATCTTCGAGCGCGGGCAGCACGGTCAACCCAGCTTCATTCTTCTAAGCCTATACAAAAAGTGATCGACGAACGCGTCGATCACTTTTTTGTTGCCTTGTACGCGATAAAGGTCAGCAGGGCGGCGCCGATGACGCTCAGCCAGAGCGTGTCCCAGTTCGGGTTGTCGAGCATGCTCCGGCCGCCGAGAAACACCATATAGCCGAGCACGGCGAGCGTGACGACCGTCAAGGCGGTCAACCGTACCCGGCGCGGGATGCGGAGCCACCAACCGAATAATCTGTTCATCAAAAATCGCCTCCACCTACAGTATAGGGGAGGCGCATCAAATCAGCTAGGCAATCGAATCCACGCCGAAGTGAAGATTTTTTGATAGCCGACTTCTTTGTAAATCTTGTTCGATGTCGGGTTGCTCAAATCCGTATAGAGCGTACAATATTGTTTCGACGTCAAGAGCTCCCGGCTCAGCTCGGCGACGAGCGAGCGGGCATAGCCGCGCTTGCGCAACGCTTTTGGCGTGTAGACAAACGAGACAGTGACGCCGTTCGCGGTCTCGCGCGATTTCTTCGCGCACGAGACGACCTTGCCGTCGACTTCCCAGACGTACACTTCTTGATTCTCGAGCATCGTCGCAATTTTTTGTGTCGCGTTTGCCTTCGACGAGACCGGTAAACCGGTATCCTTTTCGAACGCGTTATACGCCTTCACGAGGAATGCCTCATCGTCCTCGGTAGCTCGTCGCATCGACCCTTCCGACAGCGGAATGTCGTTGACACGATCAAGACGATATAGGCCTTGCTCCATGAAGACTTTAGGCTCTCGCGCCGTCAGGATGTACCAGAGCGTGTAGAAATTCATCGCTAGATCGGCTTGCGAGACGACCTCGGTGAAGGGGATATCCCCGTTTAACAGTTCAGGCACGAGCAGACGAAGGACGTCATCCTCTCGCTCATGCTTCACGAGCACATAGTTGAGCGGATGAGGCGGTGTGACTTGCAGGATGGCGAGCACGTCACCGTCATCTTCGACGGTCAGTTGATGATACGACTCGTATCGGCCTTGCTTGATGGCATCGAGCACGCCAATCATCAAGCTGTTCTCGGCCTCATGTTCGAGCAGGTGGGGCATGACACGTTCTTCAAATCCGGACAGGTCGTTCCAACGAATCAGTTCCATATGAACACCCTTTCATCGTATGTATACGAAACGGGCAAACCTGATGGCTTGCCCGTTTTTTTCATTCTATCAAATTATAGATGAGATTACGCGATTTCTTCACGTTCTTTTGCGTCATCCAAAATGTTGGTGTTGCGTTTGAAGTAATGAACGATTTTGGCGATGGCGCCGTCTCCCGTGACGTTTGTCGCCGTACCGAAGCTATCTTGTGCCAAGTAGAGGGCGATGACAAGACTGAGCATCGTTTCGCTGAATCCGAGCATCGAACCGAACAAACCGAGCGAGGCCATGACGGCTCCACCTGGTACGCCTGGTGCTGCGATCATCGTGACGCCGAGGGCGAGGATGAACGGGAGCACGATGGCGAATGACATCGGCATGCCGTTCAAGTACATGAGGGCGACACCGACCGATGTGAGCGTGATTGTCGACCCTGACAAGTGGATGGTCGCACAGAGCGGCACCACGAAGTTGGCGACGCCTTCGTCCGTGTTGTTCGCTTTCGCCTGACGAAGTGTGACCGGGATTGTCGCCGCTGACGACTGTGTCCCGATGGCTGTGAAGTAAGCCGGCATCATCGTCTTCAAGAGACGAAGCGGGTTCTCTTTGTTGAGAGCACCTGCGACTGAGTATTGAATCAAGAGCATCGTCAAGTGAAGGACGATGATCGTGACGAAGACGAGCGAGAACACCGAGAGAATCTCAGCGACTTGTCCGGCGTACGTCATGTTCATGAAAATTCCGGCGATGTGAATCGGTAATAGTGGAATGATGACTTTGCTGATGAGTAGTTCAATGATATCGCGGAAATCCATGGCCAAATCGAGCGAGCGCTTGCTTTCGATGGCGGCAATCCCGATGCCGATGACGAAGGCGAGAATGAGCGCCGTCATGACGCCGAATACCGGTGGAATCTCGAACTCCATGAAGCTTTTCAAAAGAGCTTCTTCCGGGTTTTCAGCAGAGGCCGTACTGCGTGACAAGATTTGCGGGAACAAGTTGCTCGTCGTGAAGTAGGCGAGCGTCCCGGCAACGACTGTTGATACGTAAGCGATGGCGGCCGTCAAACCGACCAATTTCCCAGCGCCTTTTCCAAGTTCCCCGATTCCTGGAATGATGAAAGCGAGAATGATTAGTGGGATGGCGAAGCCTAAGAACTGCCCAAAGACTGCGTTGAACGTGACAAACGTCCGGACAATCCAGTTCTGGCTTTCTGGTACGATGCTACCGAGTAGAATCCCGAATGCGATAGCGATGATGATGCGACCTAGAAGGCCAATACGTAATTTCAAATAAATCATCCTCTCTTAATGTTTGAATTGTTGCTATTTTCGCACATTTAGCGACGTGTTGCCACCCTATCTTTCATTTTTCAACAAAGATTGACGTTTGACAACTTTGAAATAGGGTATCACAAAATGTTGGAGTGGAAAAGGGAGGGACCTTCTTCTTTTCCTAATATACAAACGATGTTATGATTAATTTTGAATAGACGTAAAGGAGGGGTGACGCGTGCAGGTACAACGAACAACGATTCATATCGCGGGTCAGGACTATACGATCGTCAGCGAAGAGCCGGCCGATCATGTGAGGGAAGTGGGCTTTCTGGTCGATAGCAAGATCCGTGAGATTCGTGAACAGTCCCCTCATTTAGACGCTCGTCAGGCAGCGGTGCTCGCCGCTATCCAAATCGCGAGTGATCACGTCAAAACTAAACGAAATACGGGAGAATAAATCACTTTATGGTTACTCTACTTATACTGTTTTTCTTGTTCATCGGGATCATTAACGGATTCCGTCGCGGGGCGATTTTGCAGCTCGGCCATTGGGTCGCGCTCATCATCAGCTTCCTCGTCGCCAATGCCTACTACCGTGATCTCGCCGAAGCGTTCAAGCTATGGATTCCATACCCGTCGCAACTCGACGGCTCGCTTCCGGAAGGTGTCATCGATTTAAACGCACTGACAGGACTCGAGATGACGTTTTATAACGTCTTCTGGTTCGTCGTCTTGTTCGTTATCACGAAGCTCGTCTTGCATCTCATCCTATCGATGCTCGACTTCTTGACGGACTTGCCGATCTTGCGTCAATTGAAAGGAATCATCGGAGCGGTCCTCGGCTTCTTCGAGGCGTACGTAATCACGTTCTTCATTTTGTGGGTCATCGCGTTCGTACCGATGGCAAGCGTCCAGAGCGCCGTCGACAATTCGTCGCTCGCGACGTACATCATTCAAGACACGCCATATCTCTCTGAATGGTTCTCGAATAAGATGTTGTAACACGACAGGCCGGAATGCAAGCTAGTGCTTGTGTCTCGGCCTTTTCTGTATGGAAAAGGGGGAAGCACGATGAATAAAGTCGAAGCGATGATGCTGCTAGAAAAGATCGCGCAATACATGGAGATTAAAGGGGAGAACCCGTTCAAAATCAACGCCTTCCGCAAAGCCGCGACGGCGCTCGAGAACACCGAACTCGAACTCGAGGACATCGAGGATTTGACGACAATCTCTGGGATCGGCAAAGGGACGGCCGCCGTCCTCGAAGAGTGGCGGGACACGGGCCGCAGTGAAGTGCTCGAGTCACTCCAAGAAGAGATTCCATATGGCCTGATGAAACTGCTCAAAATCCAAGGGCTCGGCGGCAAGAAGCTCGCCAAGCTCCGCGAAGTCGGCGTCGTCGATCTCGAGACGCTGATTACCGTATTAGAGGACGGGACGGCTGCGAGCCTCCCGGGCTTCGGCGCCAAGAGCGTCGAGAAGTTGCTCACGGCGGCACGGAACCTCGAGTCACGTCCGGAGCGTCTCGCATACGCCATGATGCGCCCGGTCGTCGAAGAGATTGAAACGGTGCTCGAAGCTGAACCGCTCGCCTTGCGCCATTCGGTCGGGGGCAGTTTCCGCCGCGCCGAGGAGACGTGTAAAGACCTTGACTTCATCATCGCGACCGAAGAGCCTGTCGCCCTCCGTGACAAGTTGCTCGCTCTCCCGTTCATCAACGAGGTAATCGCGGCCGGAGAGACAAAAGTGTCGCTCGTCCTCGAGCGCGAGGAGATGGTATCGGTCGACTTCCGCATGGTCGAACCGGGAGCCTTCGCCGCGACGCTCCATCACTTCACCGGCTCGAAAGACCATAACGTCCGGATGCGCCAGCTCGCGAAAGCGAAGGGCGAGTCGATTTCTGAGTACGGCGTCGAGACGGCGGACGGCCTCTGGCAACCGGAGACGGAAGCCGAGCTGTTCGAACGCTACGGACTACCGTTCATCCCGCCGGAGCTCCGGGCGGGCAACCTCGAGTTCGAGCACGACCTCTCGAAGCTCGTCACACTTGACGATATCAAGGCCGACGCCCATATGCACACGGTCTGGTCGGACGGGAAGTTGACGGTCGACGAGCTCGTCGCGGCGATGAAAGCGCGCGGCTATGAGTGGATCGCCATCACCGACCACGGCAAATACATGTCGTTCGTCAACGGCTTGACCGAAGAACGGCTCGAGGCGCAAGGGGAAGAGATTCTCGCTGCCGCCAAGAAACACGACATGCACGTCCTGCGCGGTGTCGAGATGGACATCCGCCCGGACGGGACGCTCGACTATGAGCCCGAGTTCTTGGCGACGCTCGATTACGTCGTCGCCTCGATTCACTCGAAGATGGACCAATCCGTCGACGAGATTATGGCCCGGCTCGAGAACGCCTGCCGCTCGCCGTACGTCAACGTCATCGCCCATCCGACCGGTCGCCTCATCGGGCGCCGTGACGGTTATCCGATCGACGAGGAGCGCTTGATCGCCCTCGCCAAAGAGACGGGGACGGCGCTCGAGTTGAACGCGAACCCGAACCGGCTCGATTTGACTGCCTCGACGCTGAAGAAAGCGAAGGCGGCCGGCGTTAAACTGATGATCAATACCGATACGCACCACCCTGATATGATGGAAGATATGGCACTCGGCGTCCTGCACGCCCGGAAAGCCTATCTCGAACCGTCAGACATCATCAACTGCCTCTCGTTCGAGGACGCCAAGGCGTTCATCGACGCGAAGCGACAGAAAGGAACATGCTAGATGGATCACGCGTTACGCGTTTTAGAATATGAAAAACTCCGCCAGCAGCTCGCCGCCCACGCCGCGAGCTCGCTCGGGAAAGAACGGGCGCTCAACATGCAGCCAGACTATACGTACGACCGGGTATTGTCGAACTTGAACGTCACCCGCGAGGCGACCGAGGTCGTAAGGCTCCGCGACCGGTTGCCGCTCGGTGGACTGACCGACGTCCACAGTGAAGTGAAGCGGGCCGCCATCGGCTCGGTCCTCTCGACGAGCGAACTGCTCGCCGTCGCCGCCGTCATGTACAGCGGGCGCCAAGTGAAGAACTTCTTCGAGAAGCTGCACGAGGACAATGAAGACCTCCGTATCCCGCGTCTCGATGAGTATGCCGAGCGCTTGACGAAGCTGATCGAGGTCGAACAGACGATCCGTCACGCCATCGACGACCAAGGCACGGTCCAAGATTCGGCGAGCGACCGTCTCCGTGGCCTCCGGACTCAGCTCCGTAGCTTTGAAGGCAGCGTCCGTTCACGGATCGACAACATCCTCCGCAACAACGCGAAGATGCTGTCGGACGCCATCGTCACGATTCGGAACGACCGCTACGTCGTCCCGGTCAAGATGGAGTACCGCCAAGCGTTCGGCGGCATCGTCCACGACCAATCGGCATCGGGCCAGACGCTCTTCATCGAGCCGCAGGCGATCGTGTCGATCAACAATGAGATTCAAGAAGTCCGCTTGAAAGAGCGCGCCGAGATCGACCGCATCTTGAGCGAACTGTCAGACCTCGTCGGCGGTGTCGCCGATTCGGTCGTGACGAACCTCGACGTGCTCGCCACGCTCGACTTTGTGTTCGCAAAAGTCGCCTACGGGCATCAGCTCAAAGCGACGGAACCGAAACTGAACGATGAACGCGAAATCAAGTTGAAACAGGCGCGTCATCCGTTCATCCCACAAGATGAGGTCGTGCCGATCACGGTCGAGCTCGGCGAGGCGTTCACGTCGCTCGTCATCACCGGACCGAACACCGGCGGGAAGACGGTCACGCTCAAGACGCTCGGACTGCTCCAATTGATGGTGCAGTCAGGTCTGTACGTGCCGGCCGAGTTCGGGACGGAGCTGTCCGTCTTTGACGCCATCTATGCCGACATCGGTGATGAGCAGTCAATCGAGCAGAGCTTGTCGACGTTCAGCTCGCACATGACGAACATCGTCAGCATGCTCGACAAGATCGACTTCATGTCACTCGTCCTATTCGATGAGCTCGGTGCCGGGACCGACCCGCAAGAAGGGGCGGCCCTTGCCATCGCCATCCTTGACGAAGTGAAACGTCGTGGCGCCCGCGTGGCGGCGACGACGCACTACTCAGAACTGAAGGCGTACGCCTATAACCGCGAGGGTGTCATGAACGCCTCGATGGAGTTCGATATCGAATCGCTCAGCCCGACGTATCGCTTGTTGATTGGCGTACCGGGCCGTTCGAACGCGTTCGAGATTAGTCGACGTCTCGGCTTATCGGAACAGGTCATCGACAAGGCGCGAAGCCACGTCGGCACCGACGCCGAGTCGGTCGAATCGATGATCAATGAGCTCGAGGCGGCCAAGCATCGCGCCGAGCAGCTCGAGAAAGAATTGATCGTCAAACGCCACGACCTCGCAGCTGAACAGGCTGCGTTCGAAGCGAAGCTGACCGATTTCGAGCGTGAGCGCGACACGATGTACGGCGAAGCCGAGGCTCGTGCCGAGAAGGCCGTCGAACAGGCGAAGCGCCAAGCGAACGAAGTCATCGACCGCTTGAAGAAGCTTCGTGAAGAAGGCATCGTTAAAGAGCACGAGATCATCGCCGCGAAGAAACAGCTTGAATCGGCGAAACCGACGCTCCAAGATAAAAAGATTCAAAAAGTGAAACAAAAAGCGCAACAGAAACGTACGTTCAGTAAAGGCGAAGAAGTGAAAGTGACGACGTTCAACCAAAAGGGCTATATCGTGAAGCAATTGAACGATAACGAGTACAACGTCCAAGTCGGGATTATGAAAGTAAACGTCAAAGCGGACGACCTTCAAAAGATCGGGCCTTCGAAAGAGCAGTCGCTCCAGTCGAAAGGCAGCTCGCTCAAGCGTCAGAGCTCGACGAAGTCGGAGCTCGACTTGCGCGGCGTCCGGGTCGAAGAAGGACTTTCCCGCCTCGATAAATATATCGACGAGGCACTCGTGTCTGGATATGACAACGTCCGCATCATCCATGGTCTTGGGACCGGGGCGATGCGCCAAGCGACGCAGGAGTATCTTAAAGGACATCGTCACGTGAAGAGTCAGCGCCCCGGTGGGATGGGGGAAGGCGGACTCGGTGTCACGGTCGTCGAACTGAAGTGAGGGTATGATGATAATGGGGAACGTAACGTTTGGTGTATTGCTTGAGTCGCTCGGTCTGTATTCAATCGCCGGACTCATGATTGTCGTCGGTCTCGCCATCTTCGAGGTGACGACACCGTACAGCAATTGGCGCGAGATTCAAAAAGGCAATATCGCCGTCGCACTCGCGACCGGCGGAAAAATCGTCGGTCTCGCCAACATCTTCCGCGTCGTCGAAAGTCATCACGACCAGACGATGGATGTGTTGGTCGGAGGGAGCTTCGGCTTCTTCCTTCTCTTGACGACGTATTGGTTATTCGAATTTTTGACGCCGTCGCTCAAAGTGAACGAGGAGATCGGGAAAGGGAATATCGCCGTCGGCCTGATGGCGTTCCTGCTCTCGATTGGGGTCTCGCTCGTCGTCGGCGCGGCGTTGGTGAGGTGAAGACATGGTATATGAGAGACTAGCGAAGATTCTCTTCATCGGGGCCGGCCTGTTTTTAGTGGCAGCGGCACTGTGGTTTATCTTTTATTGAGGGAAAGCGACGTTTTCGGACGTCGCTTTCATTTTATAGATAAATCTCATAATAGTTTGAGAAGAATCTTAATTTAAGATTTTTATTAGCTTGTTTTCTAGATTATTTTTAGGGGGGTCAATAGGCATGAGAAGATTAACTTGGATTGAATTTACGATTGATTTAGAAAATGGAAATTTTAAAAATTATATTGAATTCATGGAAGAAAGCATAAAAGAAGAATGTTCTTCACTAGAAAAATCCTATGAGGAACATATAAAAGATTACCCGAAAGAGCTTCATGATGAAATTTTTGAACATATGTATGAAGATAGTTTTTACAATGCGCGTGAAGTTTTCCCGAAAATAATGAGAACGTCAGCTTTGATATCACAATACGCGTATCTTGAAAAAACTTTAAACTTAATTTCTAATGAATGTAAAAATAAATATAATTTATCAATAAAGCCAGAAGATATTAAGCATAATGGCGTAAAAAAGTACGTGTTTTACTTAGATAAAGTAGTAGGGTTAAACATAAATGATACCGAAATTTTATGGCAAAAAATATACGCTTATAATCAAATAAGAAACCAGTTTGTACACTCACCCAACGAGAATTATAAAGCGAAAGAAAAATCCAAATTTGAGCAAAAGATTAAAGGGCTTTCTTTTAAACAAAATGAAATTAATCCAGATGTTTATACTCTCAAAAGCATTAATAAAGAAATTAACACAGATTTCTTAGAGTTGATTGTAAACGCATTAAAAATTATAACTGACGAAATAAAAAATAAAGATAAAAAAGAATTAGAACAAGAATAACCTCTAAATGGTCGATATGATAAATTAAAATCGACTATTGGATGCACTCGAGGAAAGAATCGATATTTCTTATAAAGAGTTCTTCTCAAGCTCTAATGAGATGAAACGTAATCAACCAGATATCATCGATGCGGATTTTTCGTATTAGAAGAAAATGTTTGAACTAAATTATTAGACTTGTGAAGTCGCAGTATCAGACATTACCGGTATTTTATTATTTCACGCTTAAAAAATTGCTAAGGGGGATACAAGCGTGGCAATCGATTTGAACTTTTTGATGACAATGGAAGACTATGTGCTCGAGACGGAGTCGTTCCAGATGAAGGGCGTCACCCATTATCCACTTGAGTGGACGTTTTTCGGGGCAAATGATCCGACGATGTTGCTGACGTGGGACGCGGAACGCGACCGAATCAGTATCCGTTTTGAGCAATATGCGGTATTTCTTGGGACGATCGAGGACCACAGTATGCATGAAGATGGGCTACGCAATGCCTGCCCAATCGTGAGACTGAAGACGTCCCGATTCACACGATTTGCTGCAGAGAACATGGGGACAGAACGTGTCAACACGTACCGAGGCGAACTATCCCATTATGTGATTCGGACGTTTGAACAAGAGTTTCACGTCTTGGCGTACGAAGACCCGACCGTCATCGACTTGGGGAAAGTTGGAGATACAGGGGTTGTGGTCGAAACCACAGATGAACTTTCTTAAGAAAATCTAGCAGATGCGGAGGAGGGTCGATGATGAAGAAGTTACTCTTATCCGTCGCTCTGTTCGCAGGAGCAATGCTTGCTTTAACCGGTTGCGGAGGAACGGACACGGTTGAAACGATTGACGACAGACCCGTTATTCATTTCGATGCCGGTTCAATCATTTCGTCAGCACGCGACCATCAAATCAAGATGCTCACGCTATCGAGTGTTCCGACCGATGTCGTTGCCATATCCGGAGCGGTTAAAGAATTGCAGGGCATGCAAGCAGACAACGACATATACTCGACCGAACTGGAGGGCTTGCAACATGAGGATTCCTCGGCCGTTCAGTTCAAAGACCTCGTTGTCGAATATTTAGAAGCTGAAAACGCGTATATCGATCAAACCATCGAGGCCTTATACGGTGGAGGCTCGAGCCGCCCAAGTCGATTTTCGATGGAGTCGCTCTACTCGCGAATAAACGCAAAAGTGTCAGACTTCCGATATGAGCCCAAATAAACGGCTATTTCATAAAGTCAGAGTATGAAAACGTGTATGCAGAAGATGTGATACACGTTTTCAGCCTCTATATCAGCGTATTCAAAAAGCCTCAATCTAACAGATTACATCGCACAGCCCTAAACTTAACTATGTGACGTAATTCGTAGTGAGGTTTTTTTGTTTTTTAGTTGGTGACAGAAATCAACCCTTTAAGAAGGCAATCAATCTAAACTGAAATGTTTCTCTAGACGTGCTTAAAGGAAACAGTATATAGCTGAGTAGGATTTTAGTGATGATGAGGGCTATAAAAGGGGACGAGGTGTGGACCATGTTGAACGGGGCAAAATTTTTCGAACAGTTAGTGATCAATGTCGTGAAATTACCTGGGGTGAAAGTAGATCGAACAGAGTTTTTAGCAAAAAGTTTTAGTAAGCACGTCACCGCGAGACAATTAGCAGACATCCTTGAAAAAGGACCGGTTCAATCAAACGTTTCAAAAAAGTTGATTAGACGAGTCGCAAAGAAGACCATTTTGAATCGAACGATGAAAAGTTCATCGGCTTCGTTTGCAGCGGGATTACCTGGTGGGGTGGTCATGGCAGCCACTGTTCCAGCGGACACTGCTCAATTCTTTGGTGTAGCGCTTCGAGTGGCTCAAGAAATTGGTTATATCTATGGATATGAAGATTTTTGGAGTGAGAATGGCCTAGATGTCAATCGAGTGAGCGGAGAATTGATTTTGTTTCTCGGTGTCATGTTTGGTGTCAGCGGAGCGACGGCCACCATTAAAGTGTTGTCTTCGCAATTATCCAAACAAGCATTAAAGAAAATTCCGAATCGAGCAATGATGCAGACCATTTATTATCCGATTCTTAAGAAGATGGGAAGCTACATTGGATTGAAGATGACGAGAAAATCTTTCGCGCAAGGGATTTCGAAAGTAATTCCTATCGCTGGAGGTGTGATTTCAGGGTGGATCACGTATTCATCCATGCATCAAATGGGAAATAGACTACTGACAGCACTTGAAGAAAGCATGGATCTCTCTGATGAGGAACTTGTAGCGAGTATCAAAGAGATGAAACAAGAAATTCCGAACATGACTGAGAAAGATTTCGGGATTTTGCAAGCGAGTGTGTAAACAAGGAGACGAAAATATCTCAGGCAGACGGTGACGAGCGGTAGAAGGACATCATGAGTGTAACGGAGGAGACGACATGAAATCGTATGAAATTGAATTCCATATGATCAATGATGATGTGTTGACGCAAGTGGTGGAAGCGGAGAGTCGCTATGCGGCCCTCGAATCGATTTATCAGTCGTTCCGTCATGCGACGGATGTGTAATGCAAAATAGGAGTGCAGAAGTGTGCAACGGAAACGTACACAACTCTGCACTCCTATTTTAGAAAAGAAAAAGGACTTGCCAGCAACCATAATCTCACCCTAACGTTTAAGTTGCGACA
>NZ_JACSLT010000018.1:0-19528 GCF_018618275.1 Exiguobacterium sp. s194
CCTGAGCCAGGATCAAACTCTCCAAAGAATTTGATATAGCTCTTTAAAAATGACGAAGCTTGCGCTTCATTCAAAAATTGTAAAACTTTTTTTGCCTCATCGTTCAGTTTTCAAAGTTCGTCTGTCGTTCTTGGCGACTTAAATATCTTAACAAGCTATCAACTAAAAGTCAATATCTTTTTTTCGATTTTCAAAACCGCTCTCGGCGACGTCTATTAATATATCAATAAAACTTTAAATACACAATAGCTTTTTTAGAAAAACTTTAAATTATTTTTCATTTCAATTGTCTATCGCTTCAAATCTCTTCATATAATTCTAGTTCCTTCATTATATAGAGAAAAAATGCTCGATGTATTTGCTAGAGTGATTCAGCATAGAAAAAGGCGAGATGGAATATCTCGCCTCACGACCTTAAGTTAGACAGTGAAACATTGCGTCGCTTCGCTTCTTTCAAATAAAAGAAGTATAGGGCTTCCGCTTGTTTTACTTGGGCTGCTAACTCACCGGTATCTTCGATGCTCACTTCAAGAATGTGACGTTTCGATTCGTACTTCGCCTTAGCATCTAACAACTCCGACAAAAACCTTTGATCGTAACCATAGCGTAAAGGTTTACGAAACCACTTCATAGTTCCCGTCGACCTTCCATCGCTCTAGATAATGTCACTTCATCTGCGTATTCCAAATCGCCACCCACGGGCAACCCGTGAGCAAGACGTGTTACACGGATACCAGTCGGTTTTAAAAGTCGAGATAGATACATCGAAGTCGCTTCCCCTTCAATGTTCGGGTTAGTTGCCAAAATGACTTCACTAATCGCTTCATTTTCTTGGAGACGTGTTAACAAACTCGAGACGTTAATGTCTTCAGGACCAATTCCTTCCATCGGACTAATCGCTCCATGCAAGACATGATACTTCCCGCGGTACTCTCGCATCTTCTCCATCGCAATCACATCTCTAGAATCTTGAACGACACAGACTACCGTCTCATCACGATGCGAATCTGTACAAATTGCACATGGATCAACATCTGTAATATGTCCACACACCGTACAATATTTAATATCACGTTTAGCACTGACAAGCGCCTTAGCGAACGTCAATACATCGTCTTCTTCCATATCAAGTACGTGGAACGCTAGACGGATAGCAGTTTTCGGACCAATGCCCGGCAATTTTGTAAAGCTTTCAATCAAACGTCCGATCGCTTCAGGGTATTGCAACTCGCATCTTTCCTTTCTTCACTTAAAAACCTGGAAGGTTCATCCCTTGCGTAAAACGTCCCATTTTATCATTAACTAGTTGGTCAGCTTGTTTCATCCCGTCGTTGACCGCTGCCAACACAAGGTCTTGCAACATTTCGACGTCGTCTGGATCCACAGCATCTTCAGCAATAATGACATCAAGCACTTCTTTATGTCCGCTAACGACTACTTTAACCATGCCGCCGCCTGCTGTACCTTCGACCGTTAAGTCTTTCAACTCTTCTTGAGCTTTCGCCATATCTTTCTGCATTTTCTGCATTTGCTTCATCATGTTGTTCATGTTTCCCATTCCACGCATGTAGAGCGCCTCCTTTTAAACTTCTTCAATTTCAACGACGTCACCGAAACGTTCGAGGGCCTTTGAGACAAGTGGATCTTCTTCCTCCACTTCCTCTTCCTTATGATCCGAACGTTCAGCTTGTTTACGAAGGATGAACTCATTCTTCAACTCAACCCAATCGGTCTCGAGTACAGCCATGATTTCTCGACGAATCCCCGTCACTTCGAATAAGGCTTGTTCAATCACGTCTCGCGTGCGACCGTTCGAGCTAACCTGCTCGTAATGCCACGTCATCCCATCTTTAAATTGTACCAGTAAGGTGTCACTAGCACAAAGCACAGCCTCACTCTCATAGAACAGTGCAAAAATCGGACCATCTTGCGTGCGAATGTTCCCCATGATGTCTTCCCAACTATCACGGATTGCGTTTAAGTGTTGGCGTTCCGCTCGTTGCAATAATTGACGAATGCGTTCTTTCGGGACTCGAATTTGAGTTCGCTTGGCAACTTTCGGTTTCTCCGCTGTTGCTTCCGCTGCAGGGACACCCGTTTTCTTGACTTCATTCAACTCGCGACTCAGTTCACGGACCTGCTCTTGAAGTTGTTTCATCTGTTCTGTCATCGTCCGTCCTTGTTCAGCAATCCGAATAAACGTTAACTCAACTAAGACTTTCGGATGGTTTGATAATCGCATCTGTTGCTGACAGTCATTCAACTCTTCAATCACTTGGAACAACTCGTCCGTCGACGTCGCTTCAACAAATTGTCGGAACGTCTCTGTCGGACGGGCGCGTTCGAGTAAATCGACGGCTTGAGGTGAAGCCTTTAATAGTAAAGCATCACGATGAACGAATACGAGATCTTCAATGAATCGCTTCAAATCCTTACCTTCACGAAGCATCGTTTCCAACGTACTCAAAATTTGATCGAGTTGCTTCTGTTGTAAGCCATAAGCCATATCAAGTAGAGCATCATCCGTTACCGCGCCGGTCACTTCTAGAACAGCGTCTTCGGTCAAACGGCCATCGCTAAAAGCGAGCGCTTGATCGAGTAGGCTGAGCGCATCGCGCATCCCACCATCGGCAGCACGAGCAATCAGCTTGAGCGCCTCTGGATCATAGTCATAATCTTGATCGTTCAAGATATATGCCATACGTGTTTGCAATTGACCGACTTCATGCCGTTTCACATCAAAGCGCTGGCAACGTGAGATGATAGTTGCCGGAATTTTATGTGGTTCTGTCGTCGCCAAAATAAAGATGGCATGCGCCGGTGGTTCTTCCAGCGTTTTCAATAAGGCGTTGAACGCCCCAGTCGAAAGCATGTGCACTTCATCAATGATATATACTTTGAAGCGCGCTTGAGAAGGCGGATATTTGACTTTATCCCGAATTTCTCGAATCTCGTCGACCCCATTATTTGAAGCCGCATCGATTTCAAACACGTCCGGGCTCGTCCCTTCCGTGATTGCGATACAAGTCGGGCATGTGTTACACGGTTCTCGTGTGGGTGCTGTCTCGCAGTTGATGGCTTTCGCGATAATTTTCGCCAAACTTGTCTTCCCGGTCCCTCGTGGACCCGAGAACAAATAGGCATGTGACATTCGTTCCTCAAGCAACGCATTTTGAATCGTACGTGTGATATGAATTTGACCGACAACCTCTTGGAACGACTGCGGACGATAAACCCGATACAACGCTTGATACGCCATGTCCCCGCCTCCTTTCTTCCTTACATTCTCTATTTCATCATACAAAAAAATCTACAACCCTGGGGCCGTAGATTGAAGTTATTAAATAAATCTGCCGCGCACCGATTTCTGAAAGCACGTCAATGTGCGTTACTCATGCAGTTTGCTCGGCCCAAGCACCCCTGCGGCACACGGTACGTCACCACTTAAGGCTGCTTCCTTCCGGACCTGACCTGGTTCATGGGTGACCGTTGCGCAGGACTCAGACGTCAACGCCACTTACACGAGGACAGGCCACACCAATGCACTCCCTCGAATCGGGATTCAGTCTCGCTATAGCGGATTGCGAGTTACAGGGCACCGCTACCTCCCCGCCTAGCACGGCAAATGGGTAAATGAAGTTAGGCACTACGTTGAGTGCTATTACATTATACTGTTTAATCAGATGGGTTGCAACCTCTCTGTTCAAGCCGCGCCTGCTTCTTCCTTTCTCTAAGGTTTCGGAAGAAAATCGTCAGCAACTCCCCACACTCTTCTGCTAAAACATTTTGTGTCACTTCGGCTTGGTGGTTGAAGCGTTCGTCTTGAACGAGGTTCATGAGCGTACCGCAACACCCTCCCTTCGGATCATGGGCACCAAAGATGACACGCTTCACACGAGACAGCACGATGGCCCCCGCACACATCGGGCACGGCTCTAACGTGACGAACAGTTCGCAATCCTCCAAACGCCAATTGCTGAGCGCCTGGTTCGCCTGTTCAATCGCAATCATTTCGGCATGGGCTGCTGCCAATAAGTCCGTTTCTCGGCGATTATGACCCGCGGCAATCACCTCATCACCTTTAACGATGACGCATCCAATCGGGACTTCGCCGATTGCTTCCGCCTTCTTTGCTTCTTCTATGGCGAGCCTCATAAATCGTTCATCTCGTTCCATATACACACTCCGTTTCTGATCACTTATTATGAAAAAAAATGAAAATCATTTCGCTCGCCCTATCCACTTCATTGTATGCTAGAATGGAACTTGCACTTTGGATAATGGAGGATGACATCATATGTTTATAACGGTAGAGGGACCGATTGGTGTCGGGAAAACGTCACTGGCCCATATCATCAGTCAGCACTTTTCAATGCAGATGCTGAATGAAATTGTAGAAGAGAATCCGTTTCTCGGCAAGTTTTACGAAGATATCGACGAATGGAGCTTTCAAACGGAAATGTTTTTCCTTTGCAATCGCTTCAAGCAATTAGACGATATCCACAAACACCACTTGAGTCAACAGCAATCCGTCGTTTCGGACTATCATATTTTCAAAAACTTGATTTTTGCCCACCGTTCCCTGAGACCAGCTCATTTGAACAAGTATGAGCAAATTTATAAGATTTTGACACACGATATGCCAAAGCCTGATGTCGTCATCTACTTACACGCCAGCATCGAGACGTTAATGAAACGTGTCGCCTTGCGTGGACGTGAAGTAGAAGAGAATATGTCTCGCGATTACCTCGAACAGCTCGCCCGCGATTATGAAACGTTCATCGAATCATACCGCGCGACACACCCCGAAGTGACGATTCTTTCGTTCAGTGGAGATGAACTCGACTTCGTCCAAAACCCGGATGATTTGACGCACGTCCTCGCAACGATCGAACGTGAATTAGAATTGACTAAAGGAGCACAAATCAAATGACGCTGAATGAAAAATACAACATTCCGAATGACACGATCATCACGATCGGTGGAATGGTCGGAATCGGTAAATCGACAATCACGAATTCACTTGCCGATGCCCTCAACTTCCGAACTTCACTTGAGAAAGTAGATACGAACCCTTATCTCGATAAATTCTATCATGACTTCGAGCGTTGGAGCTTCCACCTTCAAATCTATTTCTTGGCTGAACGCTTCAAAGAACAGAAGAAGATTTTCCAATACGGCGGCGGCTTCATCCAAGACCGTTCGATCTATGAAGATACAGGAATCTTCGCCAAAATGCACTACGAAAAAGGGACGATGTCTCCAACTGACTACGAGACATACTCGAGTTTGTTTGAAGCGATGGTGTTGACACCGTTCTTCCCGCATCCTGACTTGCTCATCTATCTCGAAGGTTCGTTCGAGCAAGTGCTCGACCGCATTCAAATGCGCGGACGTGAGATGGAGCAACAAACACCAATTACGTATTGGGAAGAAATGTACGCGCGCTATACGGAGTGGATCAACAACTTCAATCTTTGCCCGGTACTTCGTCTCTCAATCGAAGAGTATGACTTGATTAACGACCCGAACTCGGTCGAACTCATCCTTGAAAAAATCGAGAAACAATTGACGATTGCTCGCGAAGCGAAAGTCAGATAAGTAAAGAAGGTGCACTGCTCACTTGAGCGGTGCACCTTCTTTTTATGTGTGGGCGATATGAGGTTTCCGGTACGTCGGCGTCTTCCGAGCTTTTCGGAAACCGTCGATGGAATCAAACACGGCGGCCAAAACCGTGATGGCGACGACCAATCCGAACACCCATTCAAACGAATTGACCCCGTTCGGGACATTTGTCTCCAGCCAATTCAAAAAGCGTGGATTGAACAACTGTGGAGAACTCGCCATCCAAATGATGAACGTTGCCGAGGCAATATTGTAGATCAAATTAAACGAAGCGAGCGCATACGTCCAATGTCCTTTCATCCATTTCCATACCCCGAGCACGACTTGAAGCAAGATGACGATCACAAAAAACCAAATCACATCCATTAGGAACGTTTGATTGAAGATGGGAGTGACCATCGTGAATCCCGCGTTCGTAGATTCATAAATCCCTAGTAACTGTTCGGCATTAATATACACGCCAAACCACACGGCTGTCCAAAATAACCCGAACCCTGCGTCAAATTTACTGATTCGACCGCCCTTCACCCGTTCTTTCAGCTTGGACACATCCCATTTCATATCTGGCGCCGGTACATCATCGGGTGCATAGCGCTCAATCAAAAAGAAGACAAGCGTAATCCAAAACACGAGCTGAATCCCGACATCCCATAACGCATCGAACATGTTCGTCAAAAATGTGCCGACTGTCGGCATAAGCGGCCCTGAGAACGTCGGCATGCTAGCAAATACAAGCCCGAAGAAAACGACAGCTAAGACGATGGGAACGACAAGCTTGACGACAGTCACATACACGGGGAAAAAACGTGGGCCGATGACATACTGGCCTTCCTTATAACGCGCGGCCACGACGGCCGGATGCCCCATCTCTGCTAACACCCGTTTTACGTCTGCCTCAGACGGTTGGTCGGGCAGTGCCGCCTCAATCGATTGCCGAACCGAGGCAGCGGCTTCCTCGCGCCGCTTCGGTGGAACGTGTCGCACGACCTCATCGATATATATGTCAATCCAATCCATGACGCTCCTCTCCTTCCCTTTGCGCCATCACAGTCTATATGATTAAGATTCCCGATTAGTCACCGGATTAGCTGTTTTTCGCCGGATTGACACAAACAAAAAAAAGCCGCAGACCGGAGTCTACGACCATAAAAAAACGCATCTGCCCATGCAGATGCCAAAACAAGCGGAGTTGGTGGGATTCGAACCCACGCGAGCCTTACGACTCCTAACGGATTTCGAGTCCGTCCCCTTCAGCCGGGCTTGGGTACAACTCCAGGCTTAAAAAAGTGTAAAAAAAAGAAAGTGGAGGAGGTGGTGGGATTCGAACCCACGCAGGCTATTACACCCCTGACGGTTTTCAAGACCGTTCCCTTAAACCACTTGGGTACACCTCCAAAAAAGTATGAAATTGTTGAGCCTCCAGAAATAAAAATGGAGGAGGTGGTGGGATTCGAACCCACGCAGGCTATTACACCCCTGACGGTTTTCAAGACCGTTCCCTTAAACCACTTGGGTACACCTCCAAAGCTCATATACAATTGGTGAGCAAACATCTCGCTCGACATGATTTATAGTACCAACTTGGCAGACAGATGTCAAACCCTTTTGTGAAAAAACATTAAAAAAAATCCCGCCTGAACGATACATTTCAGACGGGCTGGTTTGTTCATTACTGAGGCATTTCAATTTTCTCGATACCGCCCATATATGGACGTAATACTTCCGGAATGACGACTGAACCGTCAGCCTGTTGGAAGTTCTCTAAAATCGCAGCGACAGTCCGTCCGACTGCGAGGCCAGAACCGTTAAGCGTGTGGACGAATTCCGGTTTTGCGTTCGCTTCGCGACGGAAACGGATTCCGGCCCGGCGCGCTTGGAAGTCTTCAAAGTTCGAACAAGATGAGATTTCACGATACATCCCTTGCGCCGGCATCCACACTTCGATGTCATATTTCTTCGCAGCCGTGAAGCCGAGATCGGCCGTACACATGCTGAGCACTTGATATGGAAGACCGAGACGCTTAAGCACTTCTTCAGCGTGGCCCGTCAAGAGCTCGAGTTGTTCATAAGACTCTTCAGGTTTCACGAACCGGACGAGCTCGACTTTGTTGAACTGATGCTGACGAATGAGCCCACGTGTGTCGCGTCCGGCTGATCCCGCTTCTGAACGGAAACAAGCGCTATACGCCGTATACGTGATTGGAAGTTGGTCTTCCGTGATGATCTCGTCACGGTGCATGTTCGTCACCGGAACTTCTGCCGTCGGTACGAGGAAATAGTTCGTATCCGCCACTTTGAATGCGTCTTCCTCAAATTTAGGAAGTTGTCCCGTCCCGGTCATCGCGTCGCGGTTGACCATATAAGGAGGGAGCACCTCAGAATAGCCATGTTCATCGGCATGCATATCCATCATGAAGTTGATGAGGGCACGTTCGAGACGGGCGCCGAGACCTTTATAAAAGACAAACCGGCTACCTGTCACTTTACCCGCTCGTTCCACATCGACGATTTTCAAATCTTCCATGACGTCCCAATGCTGTTTGAGTTCGAATTCGAACGTCGGTTTTGTTCCGACTTCGCGAATCGTGACGTTATCATCTTCCGTTTCTCCAATCGGCGTTGATTCGTGCGGGATGTTCGGGATGCTGAGGAGAATCAAGTTCAATTCGGCCTCGACTTCACGCAACTCTTCATCGAGCAATTTGATTTCGTCCCCGAGGCGACGTGTCTCGAGAATCGGTGCATCCGCATCTTGTTTGTTGCGTTTTAATTCCGCAATTTGCTTCGTCGCTTCATTTCGTTTCGCTTTCTTCACTTCAACCTCATTGATCAAGTTGCGGCGTTTCTCTTCCAACTCCGGGAAACGGTCAAGCGCACTCAAATCTTCTCCTCGATAAGCAAGCTTTGTTTTAATCTCTTCAAAATCTGAACGTAATCGTTTAATGTCTAACATTCATTATTCCTCCTTTTTCACATAAAAAAGGTGGCACGCCCCTTTCCCGTAGGAAAGGGACGAACCACCTTGGATCCGCGTTGCCACCCTCGTTGCCCGAAATCGGGCCACTCGATGCACGTAACGTGTGCGTAACGTGACTTGTTTCCAAGCCAATGCTCCGAGGCCGATTCGGTTACATCATCCCACTAGTTTGCACCAACCACTAGCTCTCTGTCAGTAGATGACCGTAACGTACTTTTCCCCATCATTGCATCTGTCATTGAATTAGTTTTACTTTACAACATCTCAACTCTATCGACAAGACTCAGTTTTCCGAGCACGAGTCGAATCTCATCTAAAAAGTCGGAGAAGGCACGCGTCATACGTGTCAAAAACGACGCCATCTCGACCGGTTCGGCCGCGACGAGCGTTCCTTTAGGTGGACGTTCACCATCTAGATACCGGACGCTTCCGGAAGGCTCGATGGTGACGGTCCCGACCTGTTGATCGGCCGCAATTGGGGCTTTCGTATCCGGAAGATCGTAAGTCGGTTCAGGTACATCCTGTCCTTTTTCGACGAGTACTTCAAAGGCTGACGTCGTGCGCACTTTTGCTGACTCGACTGTACCTTCAGCGACATGGAGCGTCGCCGGGACGATTTCACCACTCCGTAAAATCGGGGTCAAGACAAAATCGCCATAGGCGTAGTCGTGAAGCGCCTTTGTAGCAGTATAGCGCCCTTGATCGGTCTTCGCTCCGAGAACGACCGATAGCACGGTACGTCCATCTCGCGTCGACACGCCGATGAAGCAGTAACCGGCATCGTCAGTCGTGCCCGTTTTAAAGCCAAGCATACCCGGATAGGCTAAATCACGACCGGCGAGCATCCGGTTCGTCGCTTCAAATCGGACTCCGTCGATATCAACATACGCTTGTTTCGTCACATCGAGCACTTCCGGGAACTTCGTCAAATACGCCAAAGCTAGCATCATCAAATCATTGGCCGATGTCAAATTCTCCCCTGGACGTCCCGCTGACACAGAGTCAAGTCCCGATGCATTGGCGAACGTCGTTTGGGTCATACCAAGTTCGGTCGCCCGTTCGTTCATTTTCTTTACGAATACCCCTTCCGAACCAGAGACGGCCTCGGCCAATGTGACCGCTGCCTCGTTCGCGGAACGAATCAACGCCACGTCGTATAGCTCTTTCACCGTGTACGGTTTATTGACGAGCGGAATCCGAGCCAATCCTGGTTTTCGGGTCAGCGCCAACGCCTTGTCGCTCGGGGTCACTTCTTGGCTCCAACTGAGGTCACCCGCTTCGATGGCTTCTCGGACGAGAAAAGCGGTCATCAGCTTAGTGATTGATGCCGGAGGAAGCATCGCGTCCTCTTCTTGTGAGAACAGGATTTGTCCCGTCGTCATGTCCACGAGCATCGCGCCGGTCGCATCAACTTTAGGTGCCGCCGATGCATCCGTCGGCACGATCATATTTAAAAGGATTGCCCAAACGAGCATCCATCCGATCCATCTGTGTCTCACGGTCTTGCCCCTTTCTATACGTATCTCGTTACAGTGTAGCAAAAAAACACATGAAAAAGGCTCCCTATTTGCTAGAGAGCCTTTCAATCAGGCGAGTTGTCGCTTCGTCGCTTCAACCATGTCCAAGAAATAGCGGTGCATCGACAAGTCGTCCGTCAATTCCGGGTGGAACGAGCAGGCCATATACTTGTCATACCGAACCGCGACAATCGCTTCTTCGACCTCGGCGAGCACCTCGACGCTCGCTTCGACCGATGCGACTTGCGGCGCTCGAATGAACACTGCTTCGACAGCTTCATCGATTCCATTGACAGTCAAATCGACTTCAAAGCTATCAACTTGTCGTCCGAACGCATTTCGTTTGACCGTCATCGGGATTTTACGCAAGTGCGCATCATATCCTTCAACTTCGGTCGCGAGCAAAATCAAACCAGCGCACGTTCCAAACATCGGCAACTCCGCATTCTCACGTAACGGCTCGAGCAACTCGTACCGATCGAGTAAGCGACGCATCGCTGTGCTCTCCCCACCCGGCAAGACGAGTCCATCGATTCGATTTAAGTCATCGACCGAGCGGACGACGAGCGTATTCGCACCAAGTGCTTCGAGCATATGGACGTGTTCGCGAATCGCACCTTGCATTCCGAGTACACCAATCGTGGTCATCTTACCAACCTCGCGGTGCCATGAGTTCTTCTTGTTTGAGCGTGCGGACGTCGAGCCCTTTCATCGCTTCGCCGAGTCCTTTCGACAAGTGTGCGATGCGCTCATAGTCATCATGGTATGTCGTCGCTTCAACGATGGCACGGGCAAATTTCTCAGGGTTCTCCGCTTTAAAGATTCCTGATCCGACAAAGACGCCGTCCGCTCCGAGGTGCATCATGAGTGCCGCATCAGCTGGTGTCGCAATTCCGCCTGCTGCGAAGTTGACGACCGGGAGGCGACCTGCTTCACGGATTTGCATGAGTACTTCAAACGGGGCACCCAGGTCACGCGCTTCCGTCATCACTTCATCGATGCTCATCGAGAGCAATCGTTTCACTTGGGCTTGAACGGTACGCATGTGACGAACCGCTTCGACGATGTTGCCGGTTCCCGGCTCACCTTTCGTCCGGATCATCGCTGCACCTTCCCCGATGCGGCGTGATGCTTCACCAAGGTCGCGCGCGCCACAGACGAACGGTGCTTTGTAGTCACGTTTGTAGAGATGGAATTCTTCGTCAGCAGGTGTCAATACTTCACTCTCGTCAATGAAATCAACCCCCATTGATTCAAGGACACGTGCTTCAGCGATGTGACCGATCCGGCACTTCGCCATGACCGGTACCGATACCGCACCCATGACGTCTTCGATGATTGTCGGGTCGGCCATACGAGCAACACCGCCCATTTTGCGAATATCTGAAGGTACGCGCTCGAGTGCCATGACGGCAACTGCACCTGCCGCTTCAGCAATTTTGGCTTGCTCCGCGTTGATGACGTCCATAATGACGCCACCTTTTTGCATCTCGGCCATACCACGTTTTACTTTGTCTGTCCCTACTTGTCTCTTTTCCAAATGGATCCCCTCCAATAAGCTAGTCTACTTGCAAGTATAAATTGATTTGACTATATTGAAAGTGCCAGTTTTATATTTTTTAAAGTGGTCAGTTCGAACAAAGGACTTCATTTCTCGATTCTCGAATGTTTTAAAGATTAAAGGAGATGATGGAATGGATCAATGGAACAGTCGTGACGACGCGCAGGAGCGCAGCTTTTTCGGAAAAACGGGAATGGTCTCGCTCCTCCTCGTCATCGGATTCGTGCTCTATTTTTTCTTTGGCTGACCACAGAAAGGACACATCATGGATATGCTCACGTTCTCGCTCGAGGCTGACTCGAGCGTCCCATTATATGAACAACTCTATTTGCACATTCGACAAGCCATCGTTGATGACACCCTCACCACCGGGACGAAACTTCCGTCCAAACGAAAGCTAGGGGAGTTTTTAGACGTCTCGCAAACGACCGTTGAACTGGCCTACGCTCAGCTGCTCGCGGAAGGATACATCGAGTCGTTGCCACGCAAAGGCTTCTACGTGTTACCGCAAGAAGAACTGTACGTCCGGCGCGGCAGTAGCGTCATCGAACCGCTCCCGGTGAAAAAAACATATGAGTTCGACTTGTATCCGAGTCAAATCGACACGACCGCTTTCCCATTCGAACGTTGGCGCCGGCACTTAAAACAAGTCGTCTCGGAAGAACATCACGATTTGCTGTCACTTGGCTCTGTACAAGGCGATTTCGTCCTTCGTCAAGAGATTGCGACCTATCTCTACCATTCGCGCGGTGTGCATTGTTCTCCCGAACAAATCGTTGTCGGATCGGGAACCGAGCAGCTGTTGCCCCAATTGTTAGAACTGTTGCCGGATACTACGACGTTCGGCATTGAGGATCCGGGGTATCCGCTCACCCGCCAACTGTTCGCCCATCAACGGCGGACGTTCATCCCGATTCCTGTCGATGAGAGCGGCGTCCGTGTCGACCTGGTGGAGCAAGCATCCATTGATGCCCTCTATGTCACACCGGCCCATCAATTTCCGACCGGGACCATTCTATCTGTCAGTCGACGTCAACGCTTGCTCAACTGGGCATCGGAGCGACAGACGTATGTGATTGAAGATGATTACGATAGTGAATTCCGTTATAGCGGCAAACCGATTCCCTCTTTGCAAAGCATGGATCAAAACGAGCGGGTCGTCTATTTGAGCACATTCTCTAAATCATTGATGCCTTCATTGCGAATCGGTTATATGGTACTCCCCCCTCCGCTGTTAAATCGCTATCGAGAACGTTATCGTCACTTCACGTGTAGTGTCCCCCGTTTCGAACAACATACGTTGGCCGAATTTATGGCGACCGGTGATTTTGAGAAACACTTGAACCGGATGCGGAAGACGTACCGCCGGAAACTTGAAATCATTATCGCCGCCTTTAAACCTTATGAACCGGTCGTCTCCGTCACGGGGGCGAGCGCCGGCCTTCACGTCGTCCTGTCTGTTCATACCAGCGCGACAAGTGAAGAATTGAAACGATTGGCCGAGACTTCGAATATCCGAATTAATGCGATGACAGACTATCGCATCGAATCAAGCGACACGATTCCTCAGTTTTTATTTGGATTTGCCGCCTTATCCGAAGAAACGTTACCAGCTGCCGTTAGTGCACTCGTGTCGTGTTGGAACATTGAGAAAGGAAGAGATGGATGAAACGGTCACGCTACGTCGTCGGTGGGCTCCTTTTGTTAATTGGTACACTCCTGTTATCCGAATCGTGGTGGAAAGACCAACTCACGGCATGGAACAGTCAACAAGTGACCGCCGAAATTCAACCGAAACAGCCAGAAACCGGTGAATTTGAGTTTTCAAACGTCGAGCCGTTATCATGGGAACAACTTCTCACCGTGCGCAATCGATTTCATGATTTACCGACCGTCGGCCTCATTTCGATTCCAGAAATCGACCTCGAGCTCCCGATCTTATATGGGCTCGACAATGAGAACTTGGCTGTCGGGGCTGGAACGATGGACCCGGACCAACGAATGGGAACTGGAAATTATGCACTCGCGGGCCACTACACGCAAAGCCCGACCGCCTTGTTCGGTCCGCTTCACATCATCGACGTCGGCATGTCCATCTACTTGACCGACATGACACATACGTTCGAATACGAGGTCACTTCGCTTGAGACCGTTCCCCCGACACGGGTCGACGTGCTCGACCCGACAACAGAACCAACGATTACACTCGTCACATGCACGTTCGATGCGACCGAACGTTTGATTGTCAAAGGACACTTCGTGAACCAAACGCCTCTCTAATCGATAGGCGTTTTTATTATTTTTCAAAAAATATATTGTGAGCGCTTACATATTCAGCTAAACTATTCCTGAAACCGTTTGCACAATTTTGACAATTCGTTGCCCTGTAGACGACACATTCCATGAAAGAGGTGCTTTATGAAGAAGAAAACGGCACGACAGACGACCACGTTACTTTTATCATCCGTTCTCCTCATCCAAGCCGGCGTTCCGATGAACGCATTGGCCGAGCCTGCGACAATCTCGATTGATGGCTTAAAAACGGATTGGGCGAACACGCCAGCGCTCGCCACATCCCCACAGGCGGGTTGGCAAGGATTCGATTTAGGAGACGTCTATCTGCAGAACGATGCGCGTAACCTTTACTTTTATGTGGATGCGAACAACGTCCCGAACTGGGGCGACAATGGTCAGTACATAAATATCGCCCTCCAAATCAATGAACAAGATTCAGGCGTAGCGACAAACCCGCTCGGCCATCCGTTCAACTTCAGCCAAACTGATAAAAAACCACAGTATCATATTTTACTTCGCGTCGATGGCGACACGTCAGTAAAAGAAGCCGCTCTGTATGAAGCAGGGAAATCCACGCCGCTCGCAAACTTGAGCAACTTAAACGGCGCCTCGTTTGCCATTGATCGCACGAAAGGCTTTGAAGGCAAAATTCCATTGTCCCTGCTTGGTCTAAGCAATGATGATACCGTTCGGGTCCTCACGGTACTCAGCGGGAATAACGCTACCGAGCACGGTGCGTTCGACACGATTCCAAGCAATGCGGCCAATAAAGTCGCCGATAGTTGGAATGTTTCGGCGACTCCGTCGACACAATCGGTATATAGCCCAGCCTTCACGTTGAGCGGTGTCGAGACGGTCAGTCAACTCGAAGTGACAGCGGTCACGCCGGCCAATCAATCGGAACAAGTGGACATCAAATCCCCAATCACATGGACGTTCAATGAACCTGTGTCGTTAGATGCTTCGAACATCAGCTTGATGAATGGCGAGACAGTTGTACCGTTCACGGCTGAAGCGAGTGGATCGACAGTGACTGTCACACCGACCGAAGCACTCAGTTTGAATCAAACGTATACCGCGACCCTTCCCGCGGACGCCGTGAAAGGCAACCTGTCGAACACGACATTGCCGGCATTGACGACGTCATTTAAAACCATCACTGAAATCGCCGATCCGTGGAAAACACAACGCTACATCGAAATGTTGTACGTCCGGGCCGACAACGATTACACGGACTGGAATTTATGGACGTGGAGTACGGGTGCCAAAGACGGTCAAGTTGACCCGTATAAAATCACCGAAGATGGCGCCATCTTCCGAATCCCAGTCGGAAAAGATGCGACCAATGTAGGCTTTGTCATCCGCAAGGGCACGGATTGGGCCGTGAAAGATGGCTACGGGGAAGACCGCTATGTCAAATTGGGAAGCGACCGGGTGACGAAAGTCGTCGTCGAGAGCGGCAAAGGGACGTTCCATCAAGTACCGACGATTCAAGGACCCTTGTTTGAAGATGGTGCCGTCACGTTCTTCTACCGTGACAAAGCGTTGTATGAAGCGGGACAACTCGATGAAATCGACAGTGTCGCATTGAAAGTCAATGGCACGACGTACCCGATGACGTACGAAGCCAAAAATGAATGGTTCCGCCATACGGTCAAATTACCGGAAGGGAAACATGATTATACGTTCCTTGTCACAAAAGATGGCGTCACGACCGAAGTGAAGGATCCTTACTTCGAGGCTTCGAGCGTCGAGTATCGTCGTCCAAACGTTAAACTGGCGGCAAGCGTGGCACCGAAAGCCCTCAGTTCTCGAGAAAACGCGGTCGTCCAGGTGAAGCCGACGTTGCCGAAAGGCGTCAAGCTGCGTCAACTGTTCATCGATGCACGTCCTCTGGGTGGACCGGCTAAACTAGAAGTCGACCCGGCCCTCAACAAACAGACGATTGCAGTCAAAGATACCGTCAAACCGGGCAATAAATTCTTAACGATTACGGCGATTGACCAATACGGTAACGTCCATAAAACGAAAACATCGTTAACGGTCCGACCGGTCTCGATGAAGGACAAGCAAGAGTTCGATTGGGATGAGGCACGGATTTACTTCATGCTGACCGACCGATTCTACGATGGGGATAAAACGAACAATAACCCGAACGGTGAATACTATGACCAAGATCATCTTGAGTCGTATCACGGCGGCGACTTTGCCGGTGTGACGAAGAAACTCGACTACTTGGATAAACTAGGCATCAACACGATTTGGATTACACCGATTGTCGATAATATCGATTGGGATCTTCGCTATGGTAAAGATGGATCACAGTATGGCTATCATGGATACTGGGCGAAAAACTTCGAAAAACTCGATGAGCATCTCGGCGATATGAAAGCATTCCATCGTCTGATTGACGAAGCGAATGCTCGCGGTATGAAGATTATGGTCGACGTCGTCTTGAACCACCCTGGCTACGGGATGGAACCAGGAGCTGTAGACACGGGCGCCACAAACTTCCCAACCGATCAAGAGCGCAAAGCGTTCGACGGCATGATTCGTTCGAATCCGGTCGATGGCGATGACTTGAAGATGTCTCTTTCCGGATTACCGGACTTTAAGACCGAAGAGGCTGCCGTCCGTGAACAACTCGTCAAATGGCAGACGGATTGGATTAAACGCTCGAAAACGAAAAAAGGAAACACCATCGATTACTTCCGCGTCGACACGGTCAAACACGTCGACTCTACAACATGGAAGTCGTTCAAAAACGAATTGACGGCCCTCAAACCGGACTTCAAAATGATTGGCGAACATTACGGTGCAAGTGTGAACAACACGGGCGGTTACTTACAGAGTGGCCAGATGGACTCGCTTCTCGACTTTGATTTCAAGTATCAAGCCGAACGGTTCATCAACGGAAATATTGATGACGTCGAGAGTGCGCTTCAATATCGCAACACGCAACTCTCGAATGAAGCGACACTCGGTCAATTCCTCAGCAGTCATGACGAGGACGGTTTCCTCGTATCACGTGCAGGAGGCGATGAAGGGAAGCATATGGTCGCCGCCTCGCTTCAAATGACGGCGAAAGGACAGCCTGTCATCTACTATGGTGAAGAGGTTGGACAGTCCGGAAAACATGCGTTGGATATGGATAAGGGCGAGTTCAATGAAAACCGTTATGACTTCGACTGGAAACGAGTCAAAGGAGAAGGTAAGGCGATGCATACGCATTACCAAAAGCTACTCAATATTCGTGCCGACTATTCAAAAGTATTTAGTAAAGGAACGCGTGCCGTCGTTGCTGGTGGTTCTGCTACTGGATACTCTGTCTTTGAACGGAAGCACGGCAAAGACTCTGTTCTCGTGGCCTTGAACACGACAGAAGCCAAACGAACGATCACATTCCAGACAAAACTCAAGCATAAAACGACGCTCGTCGACCGCTATAGCGGACGTCATTACGTCGTCAAACGAGATGGGAAAGTGACCGTCAGCTTACCTGCACAGGACGATGGTGGTACTGTCATTCTCGTGGCCAAGTCAAAAAAATGATAACGAAAAGCCGTTGCCTCTAATTTAGAGACAACGGCTTGTTGTTTAGCGTGAATAGTTTGGAGCTTCTTTAGTGATGTGGACATCGTGAGGGTGACTTTCTTGCAACCCAGCCCCAGTCATGCGGATAAACTGAGTATCCTCACGTAGCGCACGGATATCGGCAGCCCCACAATAACCCATTCCTGAACGAAGGCCTCCGATGAGTTGATAGACAGTATCGGCTAGTTCGCCACGATAAGCGACGCGTCCTTCAATGCCTTCTGGTACGAACTTTTTATCGGCCTCTTGGAAATAGCGATCTTGGCTGCCTCGTTTCATCGAAGCCTCAGAACCCATTCCACGGTACGTCTTGAACTGACGACCTTGATAGATTTCCATCTCTCCTGGGCTCTCTTTCACACCTGCGAGAAGGCTACCAAGCATGACGGCATGAGCTCCAGCTGCGATAGCTTTCACAATATCACCAGAGTACTTGATTCCACCATCAGCGATAACTGTGACACCGTGTTCTCTAGCTTCCGTGACACAATCATATACTGCTGTGATTTGTGGGACACCAACACCGGCGACAACACGTGTCGTACAGATTGATCCTGGACCAATCCCGACTTTAATGACCGATGCTCCGGCTTCAATCAAAGCTCGTGTCGCTTCAGCTGTTGCCACGTTTCCAGCGATAATTGGAAGCGTCGGGAACATGTCACGAAGTTCTTTCACTTTCTCGATGACACCGGCTGAGTGTCCGTGAGCCGTATCAACGACTAATGCATCGACACCTGCATCAACAAGAATTTGAGCACGTGATGCGGCATCTTTTGTGACACCAACGGCAGCTGCGACGAGCAAACGACCTTGTTTGTCTTTTGCAGCATGTGGGAACTGTTCGACTTTCTCAATATCTTTTGTCGTAATGAGACCTTTCAACACGCCTGAATCGTCGACGAGCGGCAATTTCTCAATTCGATGTTGATGAAGGATGCGTTCAGCTTCTTCAAGTGACGTCCCTACTTTTGCCGTAACAAGGTTTTCCGTCGTCATGACATCTGCAATCACCGTCGAATAATCTTTAATGAAGCGAAGGTCACGGTTTGTCAAAATTCCGATTAATTTACGCTCGGTTTCTGAATTGACGATCGGGACTCCCGAGATACGGTATTTACTCATCAAGTACTCTGCATCGTACACTTGACGCTCCGGCGTCAAATAGAACGGATTCGTGATGACGCCGTTCTCTGAGCGTTTAACGCGATCGACGTGTTCAGCCTGCATCTCCATCGACATGTTTTTATGAATGACTCCTAAGCCGCCTTGACGCGCCATCGCAATGGCCATCGGTGCTTCTGTGACAGTATCCATACCAGCACTGATGACTGGAACATTTAACTCAAGACCTTCGCAAAGTTTAGTGCTTAAATTCACGTCTCTTGGCAAGACATTTGAAAAGCGCGGTACGAGTAAGACGTCATCAAACGTTAATCCTTCTTTTGCAAACTTGTTTTCCCACATAAAAATCGATTGCCCCTTTCTCTATCGGACCCGAATCTTTGTTTCGAAATATTTCTGTAATGGTAACAGGTATAGCTCGAAAGTGCAATTCAATTCACGATGTTCAGAAAGTTCAGAATTGTGTTCGTTCCATTTGCTTTCCGTTCTTAATGTTCGGGAATAGATTATATATACCTCAAAGGAAGCAAAATTATAAATAAAATCTATAAAAAAGACGACCGAGCGGATGCTCGATCGTCTTTCGCGTTGGCCTGGCAACGTCCTATCCTCACAGGGGGAGACCCCCAACTACTTTCGGCGCTGAAGTGCTTAACTTCCGTGTTCGGCATGGGAACGGGTGTGACCACTTCGCCATCGCCACCAGACATAGAGAGATCGTTCTCTCAAAACTGAAGACTCATCAATTCACACAAACCATTAGACTAGATCAAAGCCTCGACCGATTAGTATCATTCAGCTCCACACGTCGCCGTGCTTCCACCCATGACCTAT
>NZ_JACSLT010000019.1:0-17842 GCF_018618275.1 Exiguobacterium sp. s194
TGGTGCGATTCAACCATTTGTAATAGGCCGCCCGTGAGATGCCAGCGACCCGACAGAGGAGGACGATCGAAATGGCCTCCTCTTCGTATAGTTCTTTGATGGCGGTGTATCTTTGCTGTAGCCGTACCTGGCTGATCACGACCTCCTCTCGATCTCCTCTAACTTTTTTAGGTACAGGTTGTCTGCACGAAGAAGTTCGTTCTCAAGCTCCATTTGCCGGATACGGCGTTTCAGCTTCTCTTCTTCACTTAGTTCGTCCTCTGGCTTCGTACGCCCACGGCGGTCTAGGAGCGCTTCTGCCCCGTTCGTGTCATACTTCTTGACCCAGCCATAGACCTGGGCATAGGACACCTGAAATTTTTCCACGGTCTGTTGGTAGTTGCGTCCATTCTCCAAACAGTATTTCACGATTTCAAAGCGCTCTTCGAATGTAGTTTTTCTTCCTTTTGTCATAGCTCGATCCATCCCTTTCCTCGAATCTGTTAACTCGCTATGACTAGTATACTTCTTAACCCATCTTCGAAGAACAGACCAATCACTGATCTGATGTTTGGAGAGAACTTCCATAGTAGTGATCCCATCGAGATAGTCGCGGACGGCCTCAATCTTCTGTTCCTTGGTGTAAGGTCTCCATGTCTTCGATTCCTTCAACGCATCGATCCCACCGGTATCGAATTTCACTTTCCATACCCGAAGGGTATGCTTAGAGACGTGATGGGCCTCCATGATTTCCTTCCAAGTATATTTTTCTTCATTCATCATGCGCAGCGCGCTCAGTTTTTGTTCGATCGAATGCCGACTTCTCGCCATAAAAAAACACTCCCCAATCAGATAAACAGATTTGTTATTTCATCTGTCTACCTATTGGGGAGCATATCAAAAAGCGGATGGTTTTTTTGTGAGCATTCTCCTTTACAGCACGTCGTGAATATTTTACATTTGACGAGTCAACAATTGACTTATCAAATGAGAGGGGTGAGACACCACAGATGGAATTACGAGATATCAGCCGACTGCTGTACCAAATCAAACTGGCGGACCAACGCGTCGCAACCTCGTTCGAGAAAGAGACGGGCTTCAGCCTGACCCGCTATGAGATGCTCATGATTGTGCATGACAAGGGCGTCTGTTCGCAAAGCGAAATTCAGCAGGCGATGAAAATCGACAATGCGGCCATCACCCGCCATTTGAAGATCCTTGAAGAAAAAGGCTACGTCCGACGAGAACGGAACACCGCGAACCATCGTGAAGTGTTCGTCCATTTGACCGACGAAGCCAAGCATGACTTGACGAGTTGTGAACAAGACCACGACCGCGGCAAACACTTAATCACGAAAGTGCTGTCCGAGTCAGAGATCAATCAGCTGTCGAGTCTGCTGCAAAAGCTTAACCAACTATAACAAGAGAGAAAGAGGTAATATCCATGGCAACTACATTCGAAAACAACACATTCACTGACGTGATGCTCGGTCGTAAATCGATCCGCGTCTACGACGAGAACGTTAAAATCTCACAACTTGAAATGCTTCAAATGATCGAGGAAGCGACAACGGCTCCTTCTTCAGTCAACATGCAACCGTGGCGTTTCGTAGTCGTCGAGAGCCCAGAGGCGAAAGAGACGCTCAAGCCGCTTATCCGCTTCAACGTCCGTCAAAACGACACGTCGGCTGCGATGGTCCTCATCTTCGGCGACATGGAATGCTACGAGCTCGGTGAAGAGATTTATGATCAAGCTGTCGCAGAAGGCAAAATGCCACAAGAAGTACGCGACCAACAGCTCGGCGCCATTCTTCCGTACTACAAGAACTTGTCGACACAAGAGATGAACGATATCGTCAAAATCGACTCGAGTCTCGCTGCTATGCAATTCATGCTCGTCGCTCGTGCTCACGGTTACGACACGAACCCAATCGGCGGTTTCGAGAAAGACCAACTCGCGGAAGCGTTCGGTTTAGATAAAGACCGTTACGTGCCGGTGATGATCCTCTCGGTCGGTAAAGCTGCAGAAGAAGGCTACCAATCGGTACGTCTCGATGCTGAAAAAATCACATCATTCAAATAATCGGAGGACACCCACATGATCTTAATCAATGCTATTTTCGACGTGAAAGAAACGGAATTTGACAACTTCTTGGCAGACATCAACAAGCTCATCGACTCGTCGAAACAAGAAGCCGGTTGCTTGAGCTATGAGCTGTTCCAATCGACGACTTCAGAGAACCGCTTCGTCATGATCGAGAACTGGGCCGACCAAGCGGCTGTCGAGCAACACAACCAAAACCCGGACCTCATCGCGTTCGCCCAAAACGTAGGCAATTACGTGACGGCGAAGCCGGTGCTCCATGTGACGGAAGTCGCGACGGCCAACTAACATGTCCGGACTCACCCTCGTCCTCGGAACGCTCGTCGCACTCGAGTTCTTCTACATCCTGTATTTAGAGACGTTCGCCACTCGTTCAAAAACGACGGCCCGTGTCTTCAACATGACGGAACAAGAGCTCGCGCGTGATTCCGTGTCGGTGCTGTTCAAGAATCAAGGTGTCTATAACGGATTGATCGGCGTCGGCTTGCTGTACGGTCTGTTCGTCAGCCAGTCAATCGAGATTGTCACGATGCTCCTCATCTATATCGTGCTTGTCGCGTTGTATGGCAGTATGACGAGCAATAAAAAAATCATCCTCACGCAAGGCGGATTGGCGATTTTGACGCTATTGTCCATGTTGTGGTGAGCTGAAAGCGGTCGACTTCGTGTCGGCCGTTTTTTTGTACGCGGCGTGCGCTATACTGAAAAGTGAGGTGATATTCGATGACATACACATGTCCTTGTTGCGCGGCTATCAAACACTTAACGAAGACCCACCCGGCACGTATGACATTTGCGACATCTGTTTTTGGGAAGACGACGGCGTCCAGTTCAGCGATCCAGATTATGAGGGTGGTGCCAATAGGGTGTCGCTCAGGCAAGCGCAACAGAACTACATTCATTTTGGCGCATGCGATCGAGGTTCGCTCAAATTTGTCCGGACTCCGAACGAGCACGAGATCAAAGACCCGAAGTGGCGACCGTTAACAAAAAAATAGGCATACAAAAACCGCTTCTACGCATTGGTAGAAGCAGCTGTTTTGTTTATACACCGAGAATCGCGAACGAGACTCCGACGACACCGATGAGCGCCATCGCGTAAACCGGTACGCGTGGCATTTCACCGTTATTATCGAGCGCCTTCCCGAACATGTAGAACACGATTGGGTGGACGAGGAACGGCATCGAGAAGATGAGCGGGATGAGAAGCGACGCTTCTGTCCCGAACATGCCGCCTTGGACGGCTGCGAAGAGACCAAAGTGCGAGATGGCTGACGATTGAGCCATCGTCGTGTAGTCGAACGCGATCGTGCTGAAGCTGAGGATGACGAGTCCACCGAAGACCGCCATCATCTGCCAACCGAACGAGAACTGCATGAGCGCCTTCACTTCTTTGAAGTCTTCTCCGTTGGCACCGCGCAAGTTTCTAAGCGAGAGCGCAGTCAACGTGAGACCGACCAAGACGATGATCGCCGTCGGCCAAATCCAGAGCGCCCCGTTATCGGCACTGACTGCCAAAATCGAGAACACGAAGATGTGACCGAAAAACGGGATGTTGATCATGATCGGGGCACGTTTGGCTGCCACTTGACCGAAGTCACCGGCCGTACATGCGCCTGTGAGACCACTGTGCGAGAGCGAGCCGGCCATACCTGGTGCGAGGTTGCGGATGTGTCCTGTGCGGGCGAACCACATGAGGAGCGCAATCCCACCGAACATCCAGAACAACTGACCGAAGAAACCGTACACGAGAATCGAGTTCATGCCTTCGATGGCGAACGCATCACCGATTCGTGAACCACCGACCATGAAGTTGGCTGCCAAGACGACCGGGATCCCGGCGAACAGAAGCGCACGGACGGTCGGTCCATACGTCCAGTTGTGGAAGATGGCACCGAGTGCTGACGAAAGCAACATGGCAAAGAAGATTTGCGGAAGCGCGATAATCGGTTGAACCGCTACGGCGATGCCGTACGACACGAACAAGATGACGAGCATCAAGACTGTCTCGATAACGCCTTTACGCATGTATACCTTCTTATCGTCGATGTGAGCCTTGTGGTCGATCAAGAGGAACGATGCCGCGAGACCGATCAACGCGAGGATTGGGTAGTAGAGCATGATGCCCTCTGCCGCGCCCGGTTGAATCATCATGCGGAAGAACCCTTCGAGACCGACGAGCAAGAAGAATGAACGGAGGATAAAGATGAACTGTGTCCGTCCTGTCCCGAGGAACATCTCTTCTTTCGATGGCACGACGATGTCTTTCATATCGAGCTCTTGCTTGCTTAAAATCTTGCGGAGCTCTTGTCCACCGACGAAGAACGATACGACGAGCGCGATGATCGTCGTCCGTGACATAAAGTCGACGAGCGGGAATTCAGGGAGACCCGGTGTCGCGATGCCCATCTCGACCATGGCGAAGCCAAGTCCGAGACCGAAGATGACGATGACGAGGATTGGCGAGAACCGTGACCCGGCCACGACCATCCGCGATAAAATGACCATCGGGATGACGAAGGCCATGAGCAACCAGAATTGGTTGAGTAATTGTACTTGCGATAATTGCTGAACGATTTCCATGGATAAACCCCTTATACATTTTTTTCACACTGTTTCGAAGTTTACAGGATTGAACATTCTGTGACAAGGGGGTGTGACGGATTGTAAACATTGAAAGCGGAACCAACTGAAATGGTTCCGCTTTCGGTTACTTATTCGGTTGGCGAAGACCCCAGATGCCCTTATTTCCCGTGGAATAGAACAAGTCCTCTTTCCCCGCGAAGCTGGCCGAATCGCTCGAATGGGCCCGAATCTGTTTATTGACGTGAGCTTTCCAATCTTTATACCGATCGAGCTCAAGTTGGTAGTATGACCGCTCGATGTATTCGTTAATTTCTTTCAATGACGCCGTCCCGCCATGATGCTGGAGGGCAAATTGGATTTTGCGAAGTAGTGCGCGTTTCAAATTATCCCTCACCTTTCACTAAATACTTCTAAGTACTCTTCAAACTTTTGTTCCACTGCTTTAATGATTCTATCATGAGCAACTTGACCTTCAATACGGTACTCTTCCCTCACATAAAACATATCATCAATTAATTCAAAGGGTGGAGAAATATTGCTTACTCTAGTAGAAGTCGTTGATAGAAATTTTAATGGCATTGTTCTTAAATGCCGTTCCATTTTTGCTTGTGAGAAGTTCGTTGTAAAGTCCGCATTCATATTTTTTAGGGTATAAGAACGGAGTTGCTCGTTCACTAAATCATAATAAGGTTTTGCGAGTTCAGTTATCGAAATTGGCGCATACCAATCTTGAGAACCTCGCCCTAACATTATTTTCAGTACGTTCATTTTGTAAGGTCCCTGTCTATCGAACTCATCTATATACTGAATTAACCGCTTAAGCTGATCTTCCATAATTACGCCACCCTCATTCTGAAGCCTTACGACTGAAGTAGTGATGTAGCCGCACTTCAACGATTTGACTGACCCACTCGTAAACCAAAGGATGAACAAACGCTTCATTCTGCTCGATATGTAATGCTTCCTCTGACACATAGAACGGTCCTTTAGCTATTTTATCAAACGGCATCCGTAAGAGTAACCTTTCAATCTTTCGTTGATGGAACGGTGATTGGAAGTCTTTCGTCTGTCCGTCAATTTGTTGACGATATGGGAATGCATTGATGAACTCATAGAATGGACGAGCCGCCTCGCTCGCTGAGAGTGGTTGAAGCCATCCCGCGACCCCACGACTTAACATGATGGATAACACAATCATCTTATAGCTCTTCGTCATGTCTGTGTATTCTACTTCAAGCAACAGCGACTTCACCTCTTCAAACAGGTGACTTTCTTCGTCATCCAGCTCCCCCACCCGATTGAGGAACCCGCAAAACCCTCCGTCCTTCTTCCATTCAGAACGATAGGCATCTATCGAGTATTCACCTCGCTGGATTAACTCTAGGTAACTCGGACGTCTTCCGAGTTCTTCTTTCACCATGAAGTAGTTACGCTCCAACTGTTGTCGCCGTGTCGAAGAACGGGTGACCATTCGCTTCAATAAATCGATGGCGTGCAAATCGAATTCGATGGTACATTCGCCTGGCAAATCCACATCTGTTGGAAGTGCTTTGACAATCGGCTGTCGTTTCGTCGTCAACAGCGCCAACTTCTTATCGATGTTCTTATAGTTCCCAATCAAATCGATGATGGTGCAGTGCGTCTTCCCGCTCAATAGACGTAATCCACGGCCGATCTGTTGCGTGAAGACCGTCAACGATTCAGTCGGGCGGCAGAACAATAGCGTATCGATTTCCGGAATATCGACACCTTCATTAAATAGGTTTACCGCGAATATGATATCGAGATGTCCTTGCTTCAATTGACGCATCACATCAGCACGATCATATTCGGTCTGGCTATGTAACGCGATAGCCTGCACACCTTGCAGGCGGAAATAGTCGGCCAAGTACTCAGCCTGTGTAACTGATGAACAGAACCCGAGCGCTCGCGTCTGGTGATGCATCCGCCAGGCATCAAAGATTTTTTGAGCGACACTTTCCTTCAACTGCTCCGCCAACAGTTCGTCCTGATCATAGCGACGACCGTTGATCAGTCGAATCTGCGAATAGTCAATCTCATCATAAATCCCAACGTAATGGAATGGTGTCAAATACGACTCTTCAATCGCTTCGGTGAAGTGCATCTGATACGCAACGTTGTCATCACATAAAGCATAGACGTCTCCCCCGTCCAACCGATCCGGCGTCGCCGTCAATCCGAGCAAGAATTTCGGCTCGAAGTAATCAAGGACACGCCGATAGGATGGCGCAGCCGAATGGTGGAATTCGTCTACGACAATCAAATCGAACTGGTCTGGCGTGAACTGTTGCATCCGATGTTTCGATGCCAACGTTTGAATCGATGCGAAGAGCACGTCGGCTGACTGCTCATCTCTCGAATCACCACCCAGTAACAACCCTGTCTTCCATTCACTAGATACTTTCTTGTATGAAGCTTCCGCTTGGAGCAAGATTTCTTTCTGATGCGCGATAAAGAGCACCCGCTTGAACTGACGGGCGAAGAAGGCGCTCAAGTACGTCTTCCCGAGTCCTGTAGCGAGAACGAGCATCGCTTTGCGTCTGCCTTCGTCCATCGTCTCGCGTAACGCCTTCAATGCAGCGTCTTGTACGGTGTTCGGCGTGATTGTGTCGTCCTCGATATAGACCGGAGTTGATTCTGCAACTTGCTCGGCTTCCTTCATTCGATCTTGTCGGGCCGTATACTCTTCCCGATAAGGCTGTAATGAGATGGTGTTCATGATTTGGGCGTAATCACTATAGAACAGCTCATGAAACGCGTCGACGGACTGTTCGAACACGTCTTCCGAGATGCTCGCCGGTATCTCGACGTTCCACTCGACACCTCGATTTAAGGCACTATGCGACAGATTGGACGAGCCGACAAAGAACGTCCCTCCATCTTGGGTACGGAATAAATACGCCTTCGGGTGGAATGACTGGCCTTTCGATCGATAGAGCCGTAGCTCCACTCCTTGAATGTTCATTAACATTTCAAGCGCTTCTGGATTCGTCAAATAGAGGTAGTCTCCAATCAGAATACGGACTTGGGCACCTCGATTGACTGCTTGTTGAAGTGAAGCGGCAAGTTCTTGAACACCCGATACTTGCGCAAACGCGACGACCATATAAATTTCAGTCGCCGCGTTGATTTGGTGTTGTAATGGAATTCGTAAATGACTCGTGTGCAGACGTAACTCACTCATAATCAAGAACCTCTTCCAAGTAGAGACCTTTCTCAAATCCGCCCCGCTTCTCTCGTTTCTCCTCACGAATGCGATTCAACTCTTCGAAGCTCGCACCATGCATCTTACCGAGCGTATAGACAAGTTCCAAAATGTCAGCAAGTTCTTCGAGTGATTCTTCGTCGATGTTCGTCTCTTCATACTCTTTGATTTCTTCGTAAAGTTTATGAGTTGCATACTTCATATGCTCTTCATTAGATAGTATTTTATGTATTGCCATTTTCCCAGACTGCTCAACGATTTCAGGAATCTTATCCCTTACCAACTTGTTGTACATCATAGCCAGTCCCCCATTTATATGTATTTATCCTTTATTTTACATAACAAAAAGAAAAAAAGCATTATCATCCTTTTTCCATATAAATTATTTTACTCGGTCATAAAGAGATTATTCAGAATCAATGCTTATGATTCTATAGTTTGTTACAATGTTTGTAAAATATCATTTCAATGCAGGAAGGGAATTAACAATGGACACCCAAAAAATCTGGTCTTTTTTAGTTACAAATCTAGTCCCTGAAGAAGATACGAAATTTACTTATGAAGAATTTAATAAGTGGATGGCCGATTCTCCTACAGAAGCCATGGTTTACTTAGACGGCATTTTCCAGTCCCTCACTCTGAAACGCATGTATGCACTCGCAAAAGACACTAAACGTCCGGCATTATCCGAACGATATTTTGAGCGCCACGTCATAAAACTTGGTTGGCACAAACTAAAAGTGGAGCTGAATGCATCTATGAAAGAGTTAAGATGGGCTCACCGTTACATAGAACTAAGCAATTTATACACAAAACGCAATCTTTTAAAAATTGAGACACTAGAGGCTTTTGAAAAATTGATTCATTTAACTGAAGTATATTTAAATGAAACGAATACATCTACACAATCGCAGGACCTTAAGCAAGAAGAAACTCCGATAAATTACGTAGAAGAGAACACAGAAGTACTCACAGTACTTCCAGATTCACTGACTGAAGAAATCCAAGAACCATCTTTTGAGATTGTTAATGCAGAAAATGTTGTCGAGTTAGAAAAGCCACTTGATAACGAGGCGTACTCGAGTGAAACAGAAATGCTGACCGAAAGTAGTATTGATTCTTTAAATATTAATCGTGAAAACACAAATAGCAAGTTACTCGATAAACTGCGAATGCTCCAATCTTCTTCGAAAGAATCAGTCGTCAACGCTGATAGTTTTGGAGAGTTTCGAGAGTACATGCACATCGATCGACCAATTCAACATTCTCTAATTGAAACATTAGAAAAAGTTAGCAACGAATCTGTACCACAACTAATTTTTCTGAGCGGAAGTGTCGGAGACGGGAAGAGTCATTTGCTCGCCTTTCTCAAAGAAAAACACCCTCACTTAGTCAAAGATTTTAGAATTCACAACGATTCCACTGAGTCGTTTGATCCCTCAAAAAACTCAATCGAAACATTAGATAGTGTTCTTGCTTCTTTTTACAATCAGGAGTCAGAAACTAAACATTTATTGATTGCTATTAACCTTGGGGTGCTCCACAATTTTTATAGTTTTGCCGCTTCCGAAAATCGATATGATTCATTCAGAACTTTTATTGATGATTCTGACATTTTCGGAAATGGGGAACGTATCGTTTTTTCGAGTAAGTCACTTCACTTATTGAATATAGCCGGATACCAGACGTATAGCTTGGGGACAGATGGTGCACAGTCCGTGTTCTTCTCAAATATTTTAGAAAAAGTGGTTTCTCCGTCGAGTGACAACCCTTTTTATTCTGCTTATCGTGATGATATCAAACAAGGTACTCGATCAATCATTCATGATAACTATGATTTCCTATCCAATCCAGCGGTCAGGAAATCGGTAGAAAACATTGTCATCCAAACAATGGTAAAAGAAAAACTAATTATATCGACCCGAGCATTCTACAACTTCATTTTTGATATCCTCGTCCCGTCAACATTGACTTTTGAATCAGATAATCCGAATGCAGCACTGCCGAATCTTATTTTTGGACATCCGGACCGATCAAATATATTGAACGCCTTACACCGAATTGATCCTGTTTCGTTCCGAATCAACTTTTTCGATCAATTGATTACGAAATACATATTAGCGCAACAGCCTCAAGATATTGCAAAGGATGCTTTAGGGGATATGGCGGATGTCTATCAATTTATCCATCATTCACCTGAAAACGTAGAATCAATGAACGCGCTTGGTTCACTTCTCATTCGAAGCTATTCGCTCTTGAATCCACAAGAAATCGATAAACCTTATATAGATTTTTTAAACTATCTAAATGCATACTACGTAGGAGATGGAGAGAATATCGAGGATCTGTTCGAACTGATTCGAGAAGTTATGTATTTATGGCGTGGTTCGCCTCGAGAAAATTATTTATATATTGATGGAACGAATAATGAATATAGAGTGGCCTATCCGTTTCAAGCTGAGGAAATTGTAGACGAACGTCTATTTGCAAGTTCTGAAAATAAAGAGTCTGATTTTTATCGTTTCAGTCCATTCATACGAATCGGTTTTGAAGTAAGCAGTAAAGAGATTTTGTTTGACTTGGACTATAAACTTTACATTCTGTTAGTGAAAATTAAAGATGGATATCGACCAAATCGAAACGACTTGCGAGATGCAGTCCAATTTGTCGATTTTTATGAAGAACTAATTCGTTACACGGATAAATCAAAATCAATTTTATTAGTATCAACTCATGACGGATCTATGGTCGAACTGACAAAACCAAAATTCAGTAAATCAAAGTTCGAAGTAAGAAAGGTGAAACAGTGACATGACGAACGCAAAACATTTAAATGACTATTCACTCGACTGGTCAAGACTTGAATCATTCTTCGTTCAGAATAAAGGTTATCGATACGCTCGACGTAAAGATACGTATGTTTTACCCTTACCTACTCGTGAACCTGAACGATCAAAATTCGAAAATGGTTTTTGGCCAATAACAGGAGGTCTTGCAAGACTTCTTTCTAATGATTCGATTATTCCTGAAAAAGACAAGTTGGACATGAGCCATATCCTGTCCATCGGTAAATTTGACTCGACTGAAACTTATGAATGGTTTCAGCATTTCTTGCAGAGTCAACAACGAAAAGTAGAAGAGACAGACGTTTCGAGACTTTCGCAATTGCCACTTTTAATGTTAAGCGAACATAAAGAAAGAACTGGACAAGTTGATTTCATCAACTATGTGTATGGTGCCCTCATTGAAGGGAATGAAGACGAACTTTCACCACTTTTTACTGACGATGACAGCGATGACTTGTTAACTCAAATCTTCCGCAGCACTCAATTTGCCAAAGAGGGTTCATATATGAGCCCATACCCTTGCCTGTTTCCAAACATAAAGGAGCAGTTCAAACAAGATTTGATTCATCTATCTCAGAATCCAAAATTCTTTTTAGACAACTTAAATCATTTGTTGGTTCATTACACATTTATTATGATTTCTCAAACGGTTCTTCAAACAAATCGTTTTACCAAGTTTAATCATGAACAAATGATTCCCATCTTCTTTTTGATGGAATGGGAAAAAGGGGCACGTTGGAGAACCAGCTATACGAACGGATATAAGTTGTTAAAAGAACAATCGAAAGACTTCTATAAACATGAACATGCATTAAATATCGTCTGTCAGGCACCTGCTCTTCAACCAAAGAAAAATCTGTATTACCATCATATCGATGAAATATTGGCGTCAAGCGGCGAAGATGTTTTGAACACGTACATCCAATCACTTTATGATTGGATGAACAATTTTTATTCGAAATACAAGGCAATCGAAACACCTAACTACGCTTCAGACAGAACATTGGATGAGGCTTTCCGAGATTTAGCTGAAGCCATTTCTACCGGATTAAATAAAGAATTGAAGTCTCGATATCCAGCAGCGCTTGAAGCATTTGTTTTAAAATTCTATAAAAAGCACGGTGGCTCATTAGGTTCATTGCTTGCTGTCAATCAAGAACAACTTTTGGCGTTAATCGCTTGTTCAATCAAACAAGAAAAAATCGAGCTGAACAAACTTTGGCATGAACTCGAAGCGAGAGGCTTATTCTTCGATCACCATTCAAAAGAAGAGATTGTAGGATTACTAGATAAATTAAACTACCTTGAAAAGAAAAGCGATAGTGGGGATGCACAGTATGTCAAATCAATTTTATAAGTTCATCACGCAACAATTGCTTGATTTCTTCGAAAGCGAAATTAAGCAGAGAAGAACGGACCGTTATTATGTCTATCTTCCTTCCAAACAGGATGTCAAAGAAATGTACGATGCCATATCAGAATTGAATGAAGCAAATAGATTCACGTACAAGCACCCATTTGGTAATGAGGACTACATTACTACTTCATTAAATTTCTCATCCGGGAAATTAGTAGTGGCGAGCTCTTTCGATACAGATATTGATTTCCTCGTTACTTTGAGAAATGAAATGAGCGAACAGATTGGTCAGTGGGCGAACACTTCTCTCTTAGTTTTGACTGACAACTTGAATGACTCCATTCGTGGAGGTAGTCTTGACTTAACTTCTGAGGGTCGCCCATTGCATATCAGCAAAATCATTCAACACTTAGACAGTCAATTGGCAAGCAGTCGATTAGCAAAATCTGAACAGATGATTATTTCAGATTATCTAAAACGTCGCAATCATCAAACGCAAATCACAAATGGGTCATTCTTAGATTTTATTGATATATTAGGACTGCTTCACAAAGATACGTTGGATATAGAAGATTACACTTCATTACAATATTTTCAGGACGGAGACCTCTCTTCTCTTATTCGAGAGAGAGATGAGCAAAAATACTTGTCTTCTTCTTGGAAAAAGATGAGTAAACAAATCGAGACTCGTTTATCTGAGAACCATGAACTGTTTGAAGATGTAGAAAGATACTTTACGCTAGGCAACTCGCGTGAAAAATTAGAAGAACGATTTGATAATGGCGCGTCAAAATTAAAAGAGGACACTTGGCAACAAGCTGACTATGACATTTTGAGAGGATGGGAAGAAAAAGCCAAGTCGAATCGTGATATCCAATTTATCTCTGAAAAAATGATGGCTAAAGTAAACGGTTCAAAGATTCCCGCCTCACATTTTTGGCGCAGACCTCAATCTGAATCGAAGTCTGGTCAACGCACTTGGCATCTTCTCATCTTCACATCTGAAGATACAAAAGACGTCCAAATCCATCTTCCTTTCGATCGTCATACATCGAAACAATTTTTAGACAATAAAAGTGCAAAAAACACAACTAGCTCAGGTCACTCCCTTGTGACAACGGTCGAGGTCGATTCTAATCAAGTCGCCTTTTCAAGGGTCCGGTATAAACATGAAGGACAGTCATCTACTACATACTTGTACAATATCGCTGTAGTACCACTGAGCCCTGAATTTTTACTGCCTTATCAGACGAGATATTTGATTGATACAACACCGAAGAGCCAGCAAGCTATCCGCTTGATTCTAGATGGTCATAATACAATCAAGCTCGGCGACGGTAATGGTGACATTAGTGAAGTTGTAATTGACTCCCCTGAAGCACTAACGGTTTACCCACATGACGTCATTAATCTCCCGCTCAATGTATTGGACGAAGGTGAGTCGCGTCTTCAATTCTCTATCCTATTGAATGATGTCGAAATCCCTCTTGCAATCAAGGACGACATGTTAAAAACTACGCCGTTAGATGGACTAAGCATTTGGACGAGAAAGCGCAAAGACGAAATGTCGTTCAAAATTGATTTAGACTTTAAAACAGTCCATAACGGCCAACGTACTTACTCGACGAGATCCGTTGAAAGAGACTTTTTCAAAATGGAGCAAGATTGGTTAGACAACAATGTCCGTTACGGAAAACAAATTTCTGATGAGTCTTTTGAAAGCATTCAGTTAGACATTCCTACTACTGTTGAAAACAGTTACGATGCTTTTCTAAATATAATTAAAAGAAAAGGTACGATTCCTTCGTTATTGTTTTACGACGACGAAGTTCAGGCAGCCGCCTATACATTTGTGAATGATTATTTGATTGAAATTGAGAACATTCCTTCTCAGTCATTGATGACTGTTCAACAACGAAACTTATATCGTCTAGGCCAGCTAGAAACGATTGATGGGATGCTGCTGACGCCATTTTCACCTTTAAACATCGCATATCAGTGGCAAGTAAATGAATCGTTAGGATCTGAAGATATTGATCCAAATATCTTGAAAAAGCTGAAAGCTAGTTATACAGTTCCATATGCTTACAATATGTACGAGATGCTTCTTAAGCCGACAGACCAATCTCCATTACCAGAGTGGCACGAATATACGTTACGAGAGCGAGTAAGTATAGGCGAAACCAACTCATACTTAGCAAAAGTCGTAGAAGAGAAAATGAATCATTTCACTGAACACTATGATTATTTATTCTCGATTCAGAAATCTGCGCCACTCTGTGTGAATGTTATAAACGTAACAAACGATGATGAAATTTTAAAAGGCATTATTACATGGTTCAAAAAACAGATTTCTTTGAATGGCAGTCTAGAGTCGATAAAACCCTTGGAAGTATCGTTATATACTCCGGATGCCTCCAGCTTGAGTGCCTTTGACAAATTAAACGATATCGAGTCAGCAGAACAACTTAAAGATGAACTGGGGATTGATTTATCCATTCATGAATTCGAAACGAATGAAGTACTGCACCTTCTCCAGCAATCTATCTTTTATCGAAAACTAAATCTTGACGCTCCTGTCTATTACGCTCATATTTCGTTTTATAAGATGGGGAACGAATCAAGGATTGTACGTCAACCAATGCGTGAACTGGCCAGTAGTATGAACTTAGACGGACTGTTCACTACTGTATCTTCTGTTCAAAGCGATGACACTGGATACCGTGTCGGATTTGGTACGGCGGGGGCTGATACTAATCGTAGTCTTATGACGCGATTTGGACATCACTTTAATGAACTGACCGCGAATATGGGAGATGGTGGTCATAGCTCATATATGAAAGATGTCTCGTTAACGATGCATATAGATGTTGCTGATAAAGATGAACTCGAAAAAATTTATGGTTCTTCGCACTGGGTGACGTTCATCGATCCGCCAGTAGGATTAGATTTCTTTAAATCTTCTTCTGACAATCTGATTATTGTACATTACAGCGATCAGTATTCATCTACGAACGGATATGACGCCATCACAGTCACCGATAAATCAGATCAATATTTTAACGTTATCCAAGAGTTCATCAGTTCTCAAGGCGTCACCTCTTCTCAAAATCAAATTGAAGAGACAATTCGAGCCTTCAATACGTTCAATGGCGAATGGTTACTTCGCGCCGTTCAAGGGAGAGGCCACGACAAACGGGAAAAGATGAGCATCGTTTCGGCCATTAAAGAGACGCTCTTGCTGTTCAACGAAGACAATACAGTTTGGGTCCCAATCTCTATGGAGGAAGTTGTTCGAGTAACAGGTAACGTGAAGTTAAGCAAGCGTGCTGGCTTGTTCTCCGGTAAGACAATCGGACGCCGAGGGAACTGTAGTGATGATTTACTGATGATTGGTCTAGAAATCAACGAATCAGATTTAAAAGTCCATCTGTTCCCGGTAGAAGTAAAAATCGGATTAAATGACAATTCTGTCGTGACAAAAGGAATTTCTCAAATTTCCGAATTGAAAACTCGTCTGAATGACCATCTACTTGACTTAACTACTTTTGATGCAAAATTCTTAAGAAATTACTTCGTTAGACTCTTTATTAACAACGCTCAAAAAATGCATGAGAATGAGATTTGGACAAGTAAGGACTATCGCTTAGATGCTGATTTGATTGATCGATTAATGAACGACGACTTTGAAATCGTTGATGAGAAACGAGCCAAATTCGGAAACGGCGTCCTCGTCTCTTTCAAGAAGCACTCAGAGTCAGTACGAAGTTCGAGGAATCAAGGAGTAGTCATTCTCGAATTACCTGAACAATATGGCTACGAGGTGCTGACAGAACCATTAGATTCACTCAGTACTAAACAAAAAGACAAATCCAATACTACTTTTTTCGAAAATAAAGCGATGTCTTCGAAGACTCCGGTTACACATATTGAAAAAACGAATAATAAAGAAGGTGGTACAAAAAACAATGGTAGCAACGTTTCTATAAGCGGACAGGAAAAAATTCTGGTCCCTGAACCTACTGCTTCAGCAACTCTTCCCATTAAATCTGCAGTAAATAGCTTAAGCGATGTTAGATTGCTACTAGGAAGCGAATTTAATAAAGAATATTACTGGGAGTATGGTCATCCCCGTCTATCAAACAGACATCTACTGATCGGCGGACGATCAGGGCAAGGGAAAACCTACTTCGTCCAGTCGCTCCTTTTGCAATTGGTTGAACAGAATCAATCTGCTTTAGTCATTGACTACTCAAACAGTTATACATTGGGTCAACTCGATGAAACGTTTGTGAATCGTATGGGTTCTAAACTTACAGAACGTATCGTTTACCATGAATCGTTCCCATTGAATCCGTTCAAGAGACGAGAAAAAGAAATCAGCGGGCACAAAGAACCGGAGAAGATTACTTCTGTCGCTACAAGAGTGGCGGCCGTGTTCGCATCTGTATACAGAGGATTGGGAGACCAACAAAAAAATGCCATCTATATGGCAACAAAAAACGGGATTGAAAAGTATGGCGATGACATGCGGATGGAATTACTCATCGAAGAACTAGAAAACCTTGAGAGTTCTTCAAAATCTACTGTCCAATCTGTCATCAGCCGCCTTACACAAATGGTTGATATGGACCCATTCGATTATGAATCAGATAACGATTGGAGTAAGATTTTTGACAGCAATAACGGAGTGACGGTCATTCAACTCGAAGGATATGACCAAGACGAAATCAAAAAGCTATTAGCTGAATTTATTCTTTGGGATCTATGGTATTACTCTTTATCTGGTTCAGAAGGCCGACCAATGCCGGTCATCCTAGATGAAGCACAGAACTTATCTTTCCGAAAAGGATCTCCTTCTGAGAAAATCCTAAGAGAAGGTCGAAAGTTCGGGTGGTCTGCTTGGTTTGCTACACAATCGTTCAGCAACTTCGATAAAGAAGAACTTGCGATTTTGGATAATGCCGCCACGAAGATTTACTTTGCACCAGCTGATAGTGAATTAAAAGTGATTGCTAACCGTATCGGCGCAGTCTCACTTGAAGACTTAAGAAGCCTAAAGAAAGCACATTGTTTAGCCGTTGGTCAATATAAAATCAATGCTGAAGAACTGGGTAACCAAGAGCACCATCACCTTAAGGTTCCACCAATGAATTAAAAAAATCACGCATCCTTTCTCGGATGTGTGATTTTTCATTAATCTAAGACTTCCTCCATAAACAATCCTTTTCCAAACCCACCTTTCCGCTCCCGCTTCTCAGCACGAATCGCATTCATCTCTTCGAACGAGGCCCCATGCATCTTCCCTAGTTCATAAGCGAGTTCAAGGATATCGGCCAACTCTTCAAGGCATTCCTCATCGATGTTTGCTTCTTCGTATTCCTTCAATTCTTCATATAGCTTCAATCGTGCTTGTTCGAAATGTTCGGCCTGATTCAAGTGCTTGACGATGACCTGTTTGCCCTCTGCTTGAATCAGTTCAGGCACACGGTCTCGAACCAACTTGTTATGCTTCACCATAGCTGCCCCCTACTCTACAATCTCAAACGCCTTCACATACACGACATGGTCGAGAAAGATGATCCATTCATCCTCGAACTGGACGAATCCGTCCGTCTGTATTTTGCAATACAAATGTGCACAATAATGCAACGAAAAGTACAGAACTTTGCCAGCTGGGTTTTAGTGTTTCGACAACGCATGCGTGACACGATAACTGTCACCTGTAAAGTTTAGTATGTGAG